>DATFMD010000454.1:0-18980 GCA_035267125.1 Nitriliruptoraceae bacterium
CCATGTCGGCCGGCGAAACGTCGCAGGCCATTCCCCCAGCGATCGGGGCACCGATCGAGGCGCCGGCCAGCACGTCGATCGGCACGCCACGCTCGCGCAGGACCCGCTGGACCCCGACGTGGGCGAACCCTCGTGCGCCGCCACCACCCAGCGCGAGTCCGACGGCTCGACCGGCGGTGATTCGCGCCGCGCGAGCGAGGTCAGCCCGCCGTCCACGCCGTGCATGAAGCACCCGATCGACACCGAGCGATGTTCGCAACTCGGCCGATCCACGCGGTTGGTCGGTGTCGTCGGGATGGATCAGCACCGCGTTGACCGGGGTCGCGGCGCCGGCCCGCGCCACCGCGTCGATGACTGCCCGGCGCTCCTCGTCGTTGGGCTGGGCACGCAACACGACGAGCACACGATCAGCAGTCGCCAACGCCATGAGCCCCCACTCCCCCGAGTCACGGCCGACCTCGAGCACCGTCACATCGTTGGCAACCTCGACCTCGTGGAGGTGACCTGCCAGCCGATGAATGGCGGGGTCGTCGCGCGTGGCATGGGCGATGCCGGCCGTTTCCAGGTCGGCGTCCACTCGCGCCGCGGTGACGTGGGCGACGGTGCCGAACGCGCCGAGCACGTCGACGATCTGGGTCGTGACCACCCGGGCACTGCTCGTGGGGTCGGCCGTCACGACGGCGATCGTTGACACGGCTGAGCGCGACCGCAGGGGCGTCCGGCCCATGCGCTCCACCAGCTGGCGCGTGACCCGCGCCATTGCAGCCGGATCGGCGGCCAGCATCGCGTGGAACACCTCCATGCGAAGCTCGGCCACGACCGTGTCGCGCACGGCAACCACGGTCGCTGAGCGCGTCGAGCGCTCGAACAACGCCGCCTCGCCAACCAGCTGACCTCGCCCGAGTCGGCCGACCTCGCGCTCGCCGCCGTCGGGGTCGACCACGCGGGCAACCAACTGCCCCGACACCACGAGATAGGCCGACTCCGCCTCGTCACCCTGGGTGAGCAGGACATGACCTGCGCGCAGGCGGGCCAGGTCCATCGCACCGGCCGCGGCTGCCAGGCGGTCGACATCGGTGTCCTCGGTGACCTCCGCCAGGACGCTCACCAGGGCATTGCGGTCCACCCGCTCGGCGGCTCCTGCTGCGAGCGAGGCGGCGACATCGGGTTGCTCGGCCAGGGCCGCCCGTGCCTGTGCCGCCGGAAGGAACGCCAGGCGAGTGGGCGCCGTGGCCGTCACCGTCGCCGTGGCCATCCCGCCGGCCAGCAGGCTGATCTCGCCGATCACGTCACCGGGCTCGATCTCCCCGAGCAGCAGGCGAACACCGTGCGAGTGCACCGTGGCCTCCAGCCGGCCGGTGATGACGTGCGAAAGCCCGTCCACGGGGCGACCGTGCCGGATGACGACCTCCCCCTCGGCCACCTCGACGATCTCGACGTCGTCGGAACCCAGGCGAGCGAACAACTCGGCCCCGACCCCGGCGGGCGACGACTGCGTCGTCACCGTGATGCCGCTGCATCGCCCCCGGGGTGACCCGGCACGCGTCGGTCCGCCGTCGGTGGGGCGTCAGCATTGGGTGGGGAGTCCCCGCCGACGCCGTCCCCGCGCTCCAACAGCATGCGGAAGCCGTGCGGCGAGTGCGACGTGACCCGCAACTCGTCGACGGCGCGCACGGAGGCAGACCGGGGGAAGCCCAGCATCGCGCCGAGCTCACCGAAGTACTGGCCCGGTTCCAGGATGGCGAGCTGTTCCTCGCCGCCGTCGGCCAGCTCGCGGTAGACCTCGGCTCGACCCGCCTCGATGACGAACACGAGGCTGGCATGGTCGTTCTGTCGGAACACGACCTCGCCCGGGGCATAGGCGATGTCGGTGCCACCGGCCTCGATCGGATCGACGTCGTCGGCCATCTGCACGACCCGGTCCGCCGCGGGCATCAGCCGCGCGTCGTGTGACGACACGACGATGATGCGACCGTCGTCGCGCAGCTCGGTGAGCAGCCGGATCACCGATTGGGCCTGGATGTGGTCGAGGTTCGCGGTGGGCTCGTCCGCCAGCAGCAGGGTCGGATTCGTGACCAGGCCGCGCGCGACGGCCACACGCTGTTGCTGGCCGCCCGACATCTGGGCCGGACGGTGGTCCATGCGGTCGGCCAGGCCCACCAACTCGAGCAGCTCACCGGCCCGTGCCATTGCGGCCGCCCGGCTGGCGGAGCGCGTGACCAACAGTGGCATGGCCACGTTCTCCCGAGCCGTGAGCGATGCCAACAGGTTGAACCCCTGGAAGACGAAGCCGACGTCGGTGCGCCGATACTCGTCCAGTGCCGTGCCCTTCATCGAGGTGATCTCGCGATCTCCCAGCGACACGGATCCTGACGTGGGTGCCAGCATCCCACCGATGCAGGACAGCAGGGTGGTCTTGCCCGACCCCGACGGGCCCAGCAGCACCACGAGCTCCCCCGGCTGGGCGACGAACGACAGTTCATCGAGCACACGGAGCCGGTAGCCACCGGACTCGTACTCCTTGACGAGATCGTGCACGACCAGGTCGCGGGGGCCGATCTCGGCCAACGCATCATCGGGTGGGCGGGCGACGGTGGTCATGAGCCGGCCCCCCCGAACGCTGCGGCCGGTTCGATGCGGGCCACCCGACGGATGCCGACCAACGCGGCCACCAGGCCGACGACCGCCGCCACCAGCGGGACCTGCACGTAGGCGTAGTCGGGCACCCGAACCTTCAGCGGGAACACCGGCTCGGCCAGGGTCGCCACCACTGCGGCGAGGGCGGCTGCCACCACGGCCACCAGGACCGACTGCAGCACCAACCCGCCGGCCAGCGAACGCGACGTGGCCCCCACGGCCTTCATGATGGCGAAGTCCCGTTCGCGCTCGAGCGCGGACAGGTAGACCACGGCACCGACCACGATCGCTGCCACCGTCCACAACAGGGCCCTGATCAGGTCGATCGAGGCAACCGCTGACTCGAGCGGACCCAGCGCGTCGTCGCCCACCTCGGCGGCCGCCAGGACCGTGGCGCCGGCAACCTCGCCCGGGTCCTGGTCGACCAGGAACGCCGACACCACCTGGTCGGTGTCGAAGGACAGCTGCTGGGCGGCCTCGAGGTCCAGGAACACGAACGGAAGGCCGGCCAGCACGGTGGCGTCACGGACCAGGCCGACCACCTGGTAGTCCTGGCGGCCGACCTCGATGTGCTCGCCGACCGCAACGCCCAGGCTCTCGTCCACCACGACCTCGTCGGGACGCGACGCGGCCGCGCCCGCAACGACGTCGGGTGCCCCCGGCGCATCGGGTTCGTGGCCGAACACGATGATCTCGCTGTCGCTGCCGTCGTCGAGGAAGGCGGTCCCCCGCGACACGACCAGGGCCCCCGCGTCCTCGCCGACGTCCTCGCGCAGTTCGATCGGCAGCACCGACACGGAGGTGAACGGACCCGACACGCCCTCGGCGACCACCCAGTGGTCGGCCCCGATGCCGTCGACGGCCAGGTGCGGTTCGCTGTTGAGCTGGTTGACGAGCCCGGTCATGAGGAACAGCAGGGTCAACACCAGCCCGACGAGCACGGTGACGACGACGACCCGACGAGCGCGATGCTGGAGATCACGGAAGGTCACCATCAGCACGGAAGCACCTTTGCCCCAGGGTCGATCCCCCGTTCGGCGGGACACGGTAGCCCGTCCTCGAGCCGGCATCAGAGATTTGACGACGGCGTCAACCACGTCGTCCCGAGATGCGGTCACTCCGCGCGGCCCCTCCGACGACACCACGTGGCGGAGGCGGACTCCGAGGCCGAGCGCGACTCGCTAGCCTCCGGCCAATCATCGACAGGAAAAGGGGTCCGATGTACATCGAGATCCATGGGGCACGAGGATCGATGCCAGTCGGCACGGCGGAGTTCGCGACCTACGGGGGGGACACGACCTGCTATTCGTTGCACCACGACGACGGCAGCGTGATCGCGATCATCGACGCGGGCACAGGCCTGCGACGCATCCTGCCCGACACCATGACGGCACAGCCGTCGGACGATCCAATCACCATCATCATCACCCACTACCACTGGGACCACATCCAGGGACTGTCCATGTGTGCGCCCATGTGGCGCAGGGACCTGTCACTGCGGCTGATCGGGCCGGGTGATCCCCGCACCGCGATCGGCGAGGCGATCAGCCCGCCGTGGTTTCCCGCCTCCATCACCGACGTCGCGGTCGAGTTCGTCCAGGCACCCGACGAGTTCATGCTCGGCGACGTTCGGGCCCGCTCGTTCCCGCTGCACCACCCGCAGGGTGGCAGGGGGTATCGGTTCGACCACCAGGACACCTCCATCGTGGTGGCCACCGACCACGAGGCAGGCACCGAGGCCGACGACATGCTGGTCGAGATGTCACGCGGTGCGGGCGTGCTCGTCCACGACACCCAGTACCGGCCGTCCGAGATCGCGGCCAAGCACGGTTGGGGACACAGCACCTGGCAGCAAGCCGTCGAGATCGCCAGTCGTGCCGACGTCCAGCAACTGTTGTTCGCCAGCCACGACCCCGCCAGGACCGACGCGGAGATCGAGGAAATGGTGGAGCAGGCCATGACGCGGTTCCCCAACACCATCGCCGCCCGGCCGGGCTCGCGGTTCTGGGCCAAGTGACCGTGGCATGACGGGCCCCGCTCCCGATCCGCTGGTTCGCCACCTCCCACGGCTCGTGCGCTTCTGGGACGTCGAGGCCCCCGGTACCCGGCACCGCGAGATCCCGGGTTCCATGGCCTTCGTGGACGTGTCCGGGTTCACGGACCTGTCGGAGCGGCTTTCTCGCCACGGCAACGTCGGGGCCGAGGAAATCACCCGGGTCATCGACACGACCTTCGAGCAACTGCTGCTCGAGGCATACGCCCACGGCGCCAACCTGCTCAGTTTCGGCGGTGACGCGCTGTTGCTGCTGTTCGAGGGCCCCGGCCATGCCCCGCGCGCCGCTGCCAGCGCCCATGCCATGCGGAGTCGGTTGCGTGACATGGGACCGTTCCGCACCCGTGACGGCGACGTGACCCTGCGCATGTCGGTCGGGGTGCACACGGGCTCCTTCGACATGTTCCTGGTCGGCCGTTCGCACCGCGAGTTCCTGGTGGCCGGCCCCGACACCACGCGCACCGTGGCGATGGAGGGCGCCGCGGAGGCGGGCCAGGTGCTGCTCAGTCCCGAGACCGCAGCGGCCCTGCCGGCCGCCAACCGGGGCCGCAGGTCCGGCCCGGGCGTGCTGCTGCGTGGCGAGCCCCCAGCCGAGACGCTGTCCTTCCAGACGGCCGAGACTCCGCCGATCGACCTCGCACAGTTCGTGCCCGTTGCGCTGCGGGCCACGCTGACCGCCGACATCGGCGTCGAGCCGGAGCACCGAGCAGCCACTGTCGCCTTCATCCACCTGCACGGGCTCGACGACATGCTCGAACACCAGGGGCCCAACGCAGCCACCACGGCCCTGGACGACCTTGTCACGGCGGTGCAGCGCGCTGCCGACGACCACGGAGTGACGTTCCTGGCCACCGACGTCGCCCCCGGCGGCGCGAAGGTCATCCTGGCCAGCGGCGTCCCCCACGCGACCGGCAACGACCAGGAGCGGATGCTGCTCGCGCTGCGCGAACTCCTCGGCCAGCACCGCGACCTCACCATCGAGATCGGCGTCAACAGCGGCCACGTCTTCAGCGGGATCGTGGGATCGGAACAGCGGCGGACCTACACGGTCATGGGCGACGTGGTGAACGTGGCGGCCAGGCTCATGGCCGCGGCCTCGCCCGGCGAGCTCTACGCCGCCGAAGGTGTCGTGGCCGCATCGCGCACCACCTTCGCGACAACCGCTCTCGAGCCGCTGCAGGTCAAGGGCAAGAGCGACCAGGTCGCGGCGATGTCGGTCGGGGACGTCGCGGGCAGCCGCGAGGACGACGACGAGGGCCTGCCACTGATCGGGCGGGAGGACGAAGTCGCCGCGCTGCTCGATGACTGGGACCGCGCGGCGGGCGGCGAACCCGGGGTCACCGGCCTGACGGCCCCGGCCGGGATGGGCAAGTCCCGCGTACTGGCCTCGTTCCTTGACCGCGCCGACCCCGCCGCCCTGCTGCGTGGCGAGTGCCGGCTGTACCAGGCGACCACGCCGTACTTCCCGTTCCGCGCCATCCTCCGGCAGGCGCTCGACCTGCCCGAAGAGCACGGCACCGGCGACGCGCTGACGAGCTGGGTGGAGCAACGAGTTCCGCACCTGCGACCGTGGCTGGCCCTGATCGGCGCGGTGGTGGGCGTCGACCTCCCTGCGTCCCCGGAGGTCCGGGAACTCGATGACCGCTTCCGTCCCACACGCACGCGCGACGCAGTCCTGGACCTGCTGGGAGCTGCGCTGGCAGCGCCCACGGTGTTCCTCCTGGAGGACACCCAGTGGATGGACGACAGCTCCCGGGACCTGCTGGCCGGGCTCGCCCGGACCGCCGGCGGCCAGCCGTGGCTCTTCCTCCTGACGTCTCGACCGGCCGCCGACGACGACCGTGAGCCCCTGTGGTCAAACGACGTCGAGCTCGGTCCGCTGTCAGACGACGCCGCCACGCGGCTGCTCGTGGCTGCAACGGCCGACGACCCGCTGTTGCCCAGCCAGCTGCAGGCGCTGGTCGAGCGAGGCGAGGGCCGACCGCTGTTCCTGCTCGAGTTGCTTGCGGCATTGCGGCAGGGCGGGGACGCCGAGACCCTGCCGGGCTCCATCGAACAGTTGATCGCCGCACGGATCGACCGCCTGGCGCCCAGCGACCGCAGCGTGCTGCGCCGGCTGGCCGTGCTGGGGACCGGCTTCCGACTCGAGTACACGGCCTCGGTGCTCAGCGAGGACGAGGCCAACCCGACCCAGCGAGACCGCACGATCGCGCGACTGCGCCAGTTCGTCGTCCACGACGATGCAGGGAACGTCGAGTTCCACAATGCGCTGATCCGTGACGTCGCGTACGAGGGCCTGCCCTACCAGACGCGCACGGAGTTGCACGCCGCCGTCGGCGACTCGATCCGCAGGGCCGCCGGCGACCATCCCGAGCGCCAGGCCGAACTGCTGTCCGTCCACTACCACCGGGCGCGAGACTGGCCGGACTCCTGGACCTACTCCAGCATCGCCGGGGACACGGCTCGGCGCCTCTTCGCAAACCAGGCCGCGGCGACCTTCTATCGGCGGGCACTGCAGGCCGGCAGCAGACTCGACCTGCCCGACCACGACCTCGGTCACGTCACCGCGGGCCTGGCCGAGGTGCTCGAGCGCGCCGGTCGCTACGACGAGGCCCTCGACGCGTTGCGAGGGGCGATGCGTCTCCTGGGCGATGACGACCTGCTCCGTGCCAACGTCCTGCTGCGGCGCGCGCAGGTCCGGATGCGCAAGGCGGGCTATCCCCAGGCGTTGCGCGACACGATGCTCGGGATCCGACTGCTGGAGGATCGCACCGACACACCGGCGCGGGCCGCACGATCCGAGCTGCTCGCGCTCCGCTCGTCGGTGCGCATGGCCCAGCAACGGCCACGAGAGACCTTGCGCATCGCGCGGCACGCCATCGAGGACGCACGCGCAGCGGCCGAACGAGCACCGCTGGCCCGGGCATCGGCCAACCTCGACTGGGCGTACTTCGTCATGGGAGAACCGGACCGGGCCGTGCACTCCGAGGAGGCGGTGGCGATCTACGAATCGCTGGGCATGCTCGACCGAGCGTCCGACGTGGTGAACAACATGGGCGGATTCGCCTACTACAGCGGAGACTGGGCCACGGCAGTCGAACACGTCGCCCGCAGCCGCGACCTGTCGGCCCGCGCGGGCAACGACGTCCAGGCCGCCATGACCGGCGTCAACCTGGGCGAGCTGCTCGTCGCCCAGGGCCGCCTCGACGACGCGGAACCCGTTCTCGATGACGCCATCCGGGTCCTGTCAGCCGCCGGCGACGACGACCACGCCGTCAACGGTCGTCTCCAGCGTGCTCGTCTCGCCCTGCGACGCGGCGACGTCGACGAGGCTCGCGAGCTGCTCGAGCACGTTCGCGCGGAGGCCAACGACCTCGGTCAGCTCCAGTTCGCCTACGAGGCCGTGCTGGCTCTGGCCGAGTGTCGTGTCCACGACGGAGATGCCGGCGATGCCCTCGAGATGGTGGCGACCGCGACGGAGGCGGCCGGGGACCAGGCCACGATGTTCGGCCCGCAGCGAGCCCGTGTCATTGCCCTGGCGCTGCAGGAGCTCGGTCGACACGACGAGGCCGGCCGGGCCCTGGAGAACGGCCTGTCCGCTGCCCGTGAACTCGGGCTGATGCACGAGGAGGCGCTGCTGCGCAGCGACCTGCTCGAACTGGGCGACGTGCTCGGTGAACCCGATGACCCCGAGGAGCGGCGCGCTGTCGCAGCCTTGCTCGACGCGCTCGGGATCGTCAGTCCCAGCGCCGTGGCGTGACGGCACCGCCGGGATCCCCGGCCCCGGCGGTGGACCGATTCAGCGGAACTTCCAGTCGCCTGCGAAGATCGCCTTCCACACCGTGACCCCGGTGTAGGAGTGGGAGACGCTGTACACGCACGCCTTCTCTCCCAGCGGATCACTGGGGTCCCACCCCGGGATCGCGTTCGGGTTGAGCACACCGTCCGCGGGATTTCCGTCGACGAGATCGATCTCGGGGTCCTCCACGCAAGACTGCGTGGACCTGAAGTCGTCGTAGCCGTTGCTGCCGTCCGGGTCGTACTCCAACAGGGTGTCAAGCGGCGGCTGCCCCGGGTCGTCGAAGAACGTCAACTCGGCGTAGTAGATCGCCTGCTGGGGCGGATCAATGGGGTCGTCAACCTCGAACGTGACCGATTCGGTGCCCGTGTCCGGATCATTCGCCGTCACGACCAGCGTGTACGGCTTCAGGATGCAGGGTTCGCCGTTGGTGTTGGCGTATCGGAAGATCTGGCCCTCGATGACGCCATCGATCTCGAGGTCGGTGGAGTTGTTCGACTCGTCACAACCGATCTCGCCGTCGTACACCATCGAGTTCAACGTGAAGATGGTCGTGGGATCGAACCCCTCCGGCAGGATCTCGCCTGCGAAGTCGCCGCCGCCCTCAAGCGAGACTTCGCCTGCAACTGGGCGCAGCCGCAAGGAATCGAACGGCGATGCAGGAACGATCGTCGCGCGGCAATTGTCCCGGATGCCGGAGTCGGGACCCGCATCCGAGTCGTTGCGGCAGTTGCCCGTCGTCACCGGGCTCTCGACGGTGACGCCGAAGGGCTCCTCCATCGATCCCTGGGCACCGTTGTCGCTGACGAGGCCGCCAGCCAGGATCGTGAACGTCTCGGTGAGCACCTCATCCCTGTAGAGGTCGATCTTCAGGTCAACGTCCCCCTTCAGTTCGAGGTCCAGTTCGGCGGACTCGGCCGCTGGCACGCCGTCCAGGGACACCGTCAACCGCTCGCCGTTGTTGGTGTTCTTGGCGTTGGCCTCGACCCGACCGCACGGGGTTCCGTTGGAGTTGCCCGACTTGACGCCGAGCCCGTTGCTGTTGGCGCCAACGGCCTTCTTGTTGCCGGTCACGTTCACCAAGGCCCCGGCGATGTTGACCTCGCATCCCTTGTCCGGGGCGAACGGCTGAGGGGCGTCGACTTGACCCGAGTAGGTGAACGACCCGCTGTCGCCGTTGACCTCGAGCGTGAGTGTCTCCGGCTCTGGTTCCTGTGCCTGCGACCCCAGTGTCGGCACGGTCAGCAACGCCAGCAGGAGCGCGAGCGCCGCAAGCAGCCAGAGTCGAGTCGGATTTGCCATCACTTGTGTACGCCGCAGACCTGCCATGGTTGTTCCCCAAATGATCGAGCACGGCGCTTCTTGCCCGTGCGGAACGCCCCTCGAGCGGCGGACAACGCTGGCCGCAACTCGTGCGGCGGAGCCTACCGGTTGGCTCGGGGCGGTGTCCCGAGGTCACTCGCGGCACTGGACTCGATGGCTCGAACCCGTGCGTGGCCGCAGCCCTCGGGGGGTCGGCGAATCCTCAGGCCGCGGACAACGCATGGCCGAATGCGGTGACGGCCTGGTCGACTTGTTCCCGGGTCACGACCAGCGGTGGTATCCAGCGGATGGTCGACCCGAACGGCCCACACGACATCATCACGACGCGGGACTCCTGGAGCATGTGCGCCAACACCGCCCTGGTCCGAGCGGCGTCGGGACGGCCCTCGCCGTCAACGATCTCGGTGCCGATCATCAGCCCCAGCCCGTGGTGCTCGGCGATCGCGTCGTGGCGGCCGGCCAGGTCGTCCAGTGCCGCCCGCAACTGGACGGCACGCTCGCGCACGCCGTCCATGAATCCGTCGGCAGTGAGCACGTCGATCGTGGCCAACGCGGCAGCACAGCCCATCGGGTTGCCGCCGTACGTGCCGCCGTGGCTGCCGGTCGGCCACCGTGCCATCAGGTCTGCCGAGGCCCCGATGGCCGACAACGGAAAGCCCGAGGCGATGCCCTTGGCCATGACCAGGATGTCGGGATCGAGGTCGTGGTGGTCGACGGCGAACAGTTCGGCGGTACGACCGAACCCGGACTGGACCTCGTCGGCGATGAACATGATGCCGTGGGACCGGCAGCGATCCCGCAGGCCGTGCAGGAAGGCCGCGGGCGCCTGGACGTAGCCGCCTTCGCCCAGCACCGGCTCGATGATCACCGCGGCGACTTCGTCGGGAGCGGTCTGGGTGGTGAGCAACAGGTCGAACTCGCGCAGGCACCGGGTCACCGCGGTGTCGACGTCCTCGCCGCTGACGAACGTGTACGGGAACGGTGCCACGTGGACACCGGAGGGCAACGGGCCCTGGTTGGCGCGATAGACCGACTTGGAGGTGGTCATGGCCATCGCCTGGTGGGTCCGCCCGTGGAACGACCCCCGGAAGACGATCGTGTCGGTCCTGCCGGTCGCGAACTTGGCCAACTTGATGGCCGCCTCGGTCGCCTCGGCGCCCGAGTTGGAGAAGAAGAACGTGTCGATGCTCGGTGGCGTGATGCCGTCGAGTCGCCGTGCCAGTGGCGCCAGCAGGTCGTGGCGATAGCAATTGACCTGGGCGTGGAGGAACCGGCCGGCCTGTTCGCGGATGGCGGCCACGACCTGCGGATGGGCGTGACCGGTGTTGACCACGCCGATCCCCGAGGTGAAGTCGAGGTAGTCGGTGCCGTCCGTGGTCGTGACGACGGCGCCGGCGCCATGGCTGACCTGCAGGTCGGTCAGCCGGAACCACACGTCGCTGAGGTGGTCACCCTGCGGCGCCCCGTCGACTGCTGCCGGTGCCACCGACGTCGCGACGTTCATGCGATCGCCGTCGTCACCGAGGCAGTGGGTTCGTCGTTGGTGATGCCGGTGATCTCGCTGCCGTCACCGGTCCAACCAGACTCGGGACGGTCGAACCACACGTGCACCTGTCCAGTCCCGATCGCGTTCTCGTAGTTGCACAGCTGCTCTCCGGTCGCGATGCAGGCTCGCCCTCCCACGGCAGAAAGCATCATCAACACGTGACCGAAGCGACCTTCCGGCGCATGGCGGTAGTACTGGGCCATGGTGTCGATGATGGCGGCACTGTCGCCATCCTTCATCCACTGGATGCGCTCGTAGTCGGCCTCCCGCGCCTCCGCATTGATGATGTTTGCCGGATCCGACGTCTCACGCTGGGGCAACTTCTTGAGGGACCAGAACCGATGGCTCATCCCGCCCGAGGCAAGGATCACGACCTTGCGGTCGGACTTGGCGACGGCACGGCCGATTGCACGACCGACTCGCAGGAAGTCGTCGGTCTCGCCGGTCTGGGCCACGGACACCGAAATCACCTTCTGGTCCGTTCGCAGGTACTTCACCAGGTTGATCGTGGCGTAGAAGATCGGCAGATGGGGGTCGTGGCTCGCGTGCAGTGGCGTGTCCACGAAGCCGGACTCTGCCGCGATCGCGTCGGCCAGCTCGGGGTCGCCGGGGTAGTCGTACTCGATGCCCGACATGCCGCGAGGCAACTCCGAGGACGTGAACGTGCCGGTCTGCCGCTCCTGCGCCGTGATGACGTGCTCCACCGTCGTGAACCAGTGCGTGTCGAGGATGATGATCGTGTCGGCGTCCAGGTCGGCCAACTTCTCGTCGCGCATCCGGTGCAGGCCCGGGACCAGGTCGATCTCCTTGCCATCGTTGAGGTCGCGACGCGCCTGTTCGGACAGCATGATCGTCGGCGCGTGGGACGTCAGGGAAACGGCGAGGACTTCACCCATCGAACAACTCCTTGCACAGCATCGTTTGGACCCCAACGATAACACAGCCCGGTCAACGACGTCACGGTCGGACGGTCACGCACGCTGGGGTGCCCGGCCCAGGATGGAACGGCACCACGGTCGACGGCACCCGCCGTTCTCACGCCGTCGTGAGGTCTTCCAGGGTGGTGCCGCCCGGGAAGGTGACGCCGATCTGTTGGTAGAACGCGCCGATCATCTCGCTCGGCGCCAACTGGGGATACTCCTCGCCGGGCACGTCGTACAACTCCAGCTCGGCATCGCCGGCAAAGATCGGACCGGCGTCGACGTCGATGGCCTTCATCGTGACGAGTTCGTGCAACGATGCCCGGCCGTCGGCCTCGATCGCGGGCATGTAGCGACTGTGGACCATGGCATGGCTGTTCACGAAGCCGCCGGTTTCGACCTCGCCGGTGATCGTGAACGTGGCCTCGGCCAGGCGGCGATCACCCGCGGCCAGCGTGGCACCGAAGCGCCCGCCGGGCGCGAGCCTGGGGCCGGCTTTGCCGTGGGCCACGGGTCGGGTCATCCACACCGAGCCCAGCTTCTTGGGGTAGCCCTGGAAGTGGCCACGCACGAGCGCGAAGTCCTTGTCCACCCAGATGTAGGCGCAGCGCGAGCGATGCTCACCCCGGTAGCGACCGCGAATGACGAAGAACACTTCCTTGTACTGCGACTGCACGGGATCCACGAGTTCCCGGAAGTCGTCGCCGCACGACTGCCAGTCGGCCCACACCAGGGCCACCGCACCCGGATCGTCGGCAGGTTCCATCTGCTCGGGCAGCAACTCGATGACCCGATCGGGATCGGTGCGGTACTCGATGGTGAGCAGGTCCCCCGAGTAGTGCCACGGCGGCGGCGGCAGGATCGATGACCTCCCCGTGGCCGTGCGCGGGAAGATGAAGCCGTGCTGGCTGGCCATGGGTGGGGGACTCCCGTTGCGCGAATCGTTTGGTTCCCAACGATAACAGTGCCGACGGCCCCCTGTCAGGCGCCCCGCGTGCCACCGACCGGCTCCGGGCAACGCAGCACGACATTCGTCCACTGTCGATCCGGTCGGTGGCCTCGCTACCGTCGTTCGCGCCGCCAAGGCGACGCCGGCCACGTCCACACCGGCCCCATTCCACGACACCAGGAGCCTCCCATGACTGACCAGGACCCGACCCTGCGCGACGAGGACATGGAAACCTCGACAAGTCCGCTCGACGCCAACCGGCCTGATGTGGACGCCGATGGCACCGACGGTGACGCCACCGATGGCGACGCCGGGGACGCGGGCGACGGCGACGCCCTGGGCGCCGATGCAGACGGCGCCGACGCAGACGGCACCGACGCAGACGGCACCGACGCAGACGGCACGGACGGCGATGCCGGCGATGGCGACGCCACCGACGTGGCCGACGGCGACGCGTCGGACGTGGCCGACGGTGACGCCACCGACGGGGACGCCGCAGATGCCGACGGGACCGACGCCTGACGGCCTCGCGACGGTGCGGTCGATCGACCAGCTGACCGGCGATCCCCAGGACTTCGTGGCGAGGTCCTGGGGGTCCCGCATGCACCTGCACCGAGGGGACGTCGACTGCCTGGGCGCCCTGCTGACGCTGGCCGACGTCGACCACCTCACGACTGCTACGGCGATCCGAACACCGTCCGTGCGCCTCGCCCGCAATGGGTCGGTGCTCGCGACATCGTGCTTCACCCGACGGGCCAGCCTCGCCGGCGCACCATTGACCGGACTCGTCGACCCGCGGCGGTTGCTGGCCGAGTTCGACGACGGCGCGACGATCATCCTGCAGGGACTGCAACGATCCTGGCCTCCCATCACCGACCTGGTGGCCGGGCTCGAACGGGACCTGGGCCACGCCGGGCAGGCCAACGCCTACCTCACCCCACCCGACGCCCGCGGCTTCGCACTGCACGCCGACAGCCACGACGTCTTCGTGGTGCAGACCCACGGTCGCAAGCACTGGGAAGTCCACGACGACGACGCCGACGGTGACGGTGACGGCGTGCAGGAACTCGTCCTGGAACCGGGCGACGTGCTGTACCTGCCAACCGGCACGCGCCACGCTGCCGCCACGATGGGCGAGGCCTCCCTCCACATCACCGTCGGGATTCGAACGACGACCTGGCGGCACGTGGTGGACCGAGCCCTTGCCCGGGTGCTGGACGACATGGCAGACCTCGACGCGCCGCTGCCAGCCGGGTGGGTGAACGACACCGCACCCCTGTCGGGACCATTGCGCGAGCATGTCGAGCAGGTGCGTGATGCCTTGTCCGCCCACGACCTCGACACGCTGGTCGCCCTCGAAGCCGAGCGGTTCCTGACCACGCGGCCGACACGCGTGGCCGGTGGCCTGGTGGACCGATTGGCGATCGCCACCCTCGACGACGACACGCTGGTGCGCAGGCGGGCGGGACACGTCGCAGCCCTGCGGGTCGACGACGATGCCGTCCACCTCCTGCTGGGCGATCGCCGCCTGACCGTGCCCGGGTGGGTACGCCCCGCGCTGGAGGGCGTGCTGGCCCGCGGCGACGAGGCGTTTCGCCCCGGGGACCTCGCCGAGTGGCTCGACGGGGAAAGCCGCCGTGTGCTGGTGGCGCGCCTGGTCCGCGAGGGCCTGTTGACCGTGCAGCCATGACCGACCTGCGATGCGCACCGGCAAGCCGAGAGCGCTGTGAGTCGGGCGTGGCGACCGCCTCGACCGTGCGCGCGTTCCTGGTGCTGCAACAGGAGGGCTCGTGGGGTCGCGATGCCCTGCAGGACTCGGCCCTGCCCGCCGACGTCGCCGCATGGCTGCGACGGATGGCCCGTGAGACCGGTGTCCGCCCCCTGCTGGTCCGGCGCCATGCCCGCGCCGTCGACGACAGCGTGACCGTGATGGCCGCCTTCGCCGACCCCCGCGACCCCTGGCTCGAAACCGAGCGGTTCGCCGATGTGAGCGAAGTCATGGACCTCGACCTCGCCGCCCTTGCCACAGGAACGTCAGTCGGGCTCGCCCGTGACCAGCGGCCCGCCTTCCTGACGTGCACGCATGGCAGCCACGACGCCTGCTGCGCGGTCGAGGGCAGGCCCGTCGCGTCCGCGCTCGCAGCCAGCCATCCCGAACTGGCCTGGGAGTGTTCGCACATCGGTGGTGACCGCTTCGCCGGCAACCTGCTGGTCCTGCCCCATGGCCTCTACTACGGCCGCGTCGATGCCACATCGGCACCCTCGATTGCCGACGCCCACCTCTCGGGACGCCTGGACATGGCGCACCTGCGCGGGCGCTCCGGCCACTCGTTCGCGATCCAGGCCGCCGAGCACCACGTCCGCACCCACCTGGGCCTCGACGGCATCGACGACCTCGTCCTGGTCGGTCGCCGCCGCGACGGCGACGACGTCACGGCGCGCTTTCGCATTGCCGACCGCACCTGGGACGTGACCGTGCGCCCGCGCCTGGGAGACGTGGCAACCCTGACCTGTCGGGCACCCCGTGCCAGTCGACCCCGCCATCACGAACTGGTCGACATCCGGCCCGCCTGAATCACCCGTCGGCCTGCCCCTGCGGGCCGATCGGCTACCGTTCGGACACGAACGACAGCGACGACGCCAAGGACGACGCCATGCCCGAGTACCGCCGCATCTTCCTCGACGGCGCCGTCGTCCCCGTGACACGCGACGGCGACGAGTTGGTCGCTGGCGACGGTCGCCGGGTGCCCACCGAAGACGCCCACCACCTGCCCCCCGTGCAGCCCGGCAAGGTGCTGGCCGTCCACCTCAACTACACCTCGCGCGTCGAGGAGTTCCAGGTCAGCCTGCCGCCGGCACCCACCTACTTCCAGAAGCCCCTGTCGGCACTCAACGGTCATCGCGGCGACATCATCCGTCCCAACAACTGCAAGTGGCTCAACTTCGAGGGCGAGATCGCGATCGTGATCGGTCGGACTGCCCGTGGCGTCAGCCATGCCCGGGCGTGGGACCACATCGCGGGCTACACGATCACCAACGACTACGGACTGCACGACTTCCGCGACACGGATGCCGGGTCGATGCTGCGCGTCAAGGGTTCCGACACGTTGTGCCCGCTGGGTCCCGGCCTGGTCACTGACTGGGACCCGCGGGAGGGCCAGGTCCTGCAGACACTGGTCAACGGTGAGGTGGTGCAGGAAGCGTCGACGGCCGAGATGACCTGGGACATGGCCTACCTGGTCGCCGACCTGGCACGCACCATCACCCTCGAACCCGGCGACGTCATCCTGTCGGGCACGCCGGCGTACTCCCGCACGGCATATCCGGGTGACGTCGTGGAGGTGACCGTCGAGGGCCTGGGCACGCTGACCAACACCATCGTGGACGGCCCCCTGCCCGTGTCCGACGAGGTCGGCGCCCAGCCCACCGAGACCGAACAGGTCCTGTCGACGGCGCGCGGCGGTGACTGGGAGTTCCGCGGTCAGCGGCCACCCGTGGCCACCGACTTCAGCCAGGTCCCGGTGCCCCGCGTCGACCCCCGCTGAATCCTCCCGCGTCGCATGGTTTCGCGTGGGCGGAAACCGGGGATGCTCCTCGTGGACGCGCGCGCGTCGCAGCGCCACTGCCGTCGCGATGCTCGCGCCCAGACGACTGGAGCCGATGATGGACGACGCCCGGGTGTGGATGATCGTTGACCGCAAGGGCCGGGTTCGAGCGGTCGGAGCGGGGTCTCGAGCTGCGCCCTATGGCCGCCTGGGCAAGAAGCTGGACCGACGTCGCGACAAGCACGGCAAGGTGAAGCTCGGCAGCGGCGACTTCACGACGCCGGAGGATGCTCGCCGCGCCGCAGCGCTGGTTGCCGAGGCGATCGAACTGGCCGGCAACGGCGGCAAGTCCGTCCACGTGGACGATGACGTTGCGGCCACCGGCTCGTTCGCCAAGGGGTTGCCGACACGACGCAAGGTGCTGCACTACCAGGACCTCCACCACGCCGTGGTCGTGCGAATCAGCCTGGACGAATTGATGGTCGACGGGCGCCTCGTCTCGGGCCGCCGCCACCCCAAGCAGGCAGCCGAGGTCGTCCGGACCTCGTGGCCGCTGGCGCGGGTGCTCGAACAGTCCCTGCCGGTGCGGCGCCTGGTCGCCGTCACCGACGGCGAGGTCGAGCCCGCCCGGGTCGTCGGGATCTGGAAGGTGGGCGACCACGACACCTGGGTCGACCACGGCGACGGCAACATCAGCGTCGGCCTCAAGAAGCGCAAGAAGGGTGACCGCGGCGGACATGCCGGTCGCCGCTTCGACTGGGACGGCTACCAGCCGACTCGATTCGGCTACAGCCACGACCTTCGCATCGAGGCCGGACTGGTGGACGAAGCCGACGAGGAGGAGTGACGCCTGCCTCCGGGCGGAACCGTCGCCATCTTCAGAAGGCAAGGCCACCGACGTCCACGTGGAGGCCGCCGCCGTCCACGACCAGGGTGTGGCCGGTGACGAAGCTGGCATCGTCGCTGGCCAGGAACGCGATCGCGGCCGCCACCTCCTCCGCTTCGGCGGCGCGCCGCAGTGGCAGGAACTGCGTCATGTCCACCCACTGGTCCTCGACCGATTGCCCATGCGACTCGGCAAGGTCGGCGGCTTCGCGATCCGACATCTCGGTGCGCGTCCAACCGGGGGCGATGGCGTTGACCCGGACCCCCGCCGGACCCCATTCCACGGCGGCGGCACGCGCCAGGCCCACGACGGCGTGCTTGGAGGTCACGTAGGCGGCGTAGTCGCCGGCGGCGGACAGGCCAGCCACGGACGCGACCAGGACGACGTTGCCGCCCACCACTGCCAGTGTCCCAGCGGTGGCGCGAAGGCCCAGGAACGCCCCGTCGACGTTGACCTGCTGGACGCGACGCCACGTCGCAGGATCGGTGGTCTCGATGGGACCGAACGCCTCGGTGCCGGCGTTGGCGACCAGGATGTCCAGGCGCCCGGTTCGATCGGTTGCGACGTCCACCACCCGCTCCCACGCCGCGACGTCGGTCACGTCGGCGACGACGGCAATGCCTCCCACCTCGTCTGCGACCCGCTGCAGCGGGGCCTCGCGACGACCCGTCACCACGACGGTGGCCCCCTCCCCCGCGAGCCGTCGCGCCGTGGCGGCGCCGATTCCCGTTCCCCCACCGGTGACGATGGCAGTCCGGCCCTCGAAACGCCGGCCAGCGTCGGCGATGATCGCCAGTTCGGGGTCAGGGATCGGATCCGGTGTCACGATGCGCCGGCCAGGGCCTCGTCGACCCGCGCATGCACGTCGGCTGCCCACTGCGGGAAGGCATCGACGTCGTCGAGGTAGAGGCTGGGCTTGATGCAGATCGTGGTCCATCCGTCCGCGACCTTGGCCACGACCTGGTCGATCATCGGTTCGGTCGGGGCGGGCGAATGGTCGTCGGGGAAGGCGGCACGGGTGCCCCCGACCAACTCGAGGTCCGCCACGTCGCGCCCGTGGGCGGCGAAGGCGCCGCGCAGGGCGTCCCAGTCAGCCTCGGACGGCGTGCCGTGAGGATTCCAGCCGTGCCCGTGGCGGACCAGTCGCCGTTGCAGCGCCGGGTGCAGCGACTGGCCACCGAACCACAGCCGTGGACCGTCGGGTCGCCACGGCTGCGGCTGGACATGGATGTCGTCGAAGTCGAAGTGGTCGCCGTGGTGGCTCGCGGGTTCGTCACGCCACACCGTTGCCAACACCTGCAACTGTTCGTCGAGGATGCGAC
>DATFMD010000455.1:0-11619 GCA_035267125.1 Nitriliruptoraceae bacterium
CGTGTCCGCGACGATCGTCGACCTGGCCCGGCGCGGCCACCTCAAGATCAACGAGATCCCCTCCACGGGGTGGTTCAGCAAGGATGACTGGGAACTGGTGCGGGTTCCCGGGGTGGAACCGGACGAGTTGACGACCTGGGAACACGAGATCCTCGACGGCCTGTTCGAATCGGGTCTCGAAGTCCGGGTGTCGGACCTCAAGGGCGAGTTCTCCGGGACCTACACGGCCGTGCGGTCGATGCTCTATTCGGCCGTGACCTCGGACGGGTGGTTCATCACCGACCCCACGACGGCGCGCACCAAGTGGGCAGGCGGTGCCTTCTTCCTGCTGTTCATCGGCGTGCTCGGAGCGGTCTTCGCGTTCAGTTGGGGCTGGGCAGGCGTCTTCGCGGCCGTCGGGATCATCGGGCTGGTCGCCGCAGTGATCGCGCCGCGGGCGCCTGCCCGAACGGCGGCCGGGTCCGCGCTGCTGGTCCAGACCCTGGGCTTCAAGGAGTTCATCGAGCGCGCCGAGGCCGACCGCATGGACTTCGCCGAGAAGGAGCAGATCTTCGCCGAGTACCTGCCCTACGCCGTGGTCTTCGGTGTCGTCGACCGGTGGGCCGAGGCGTTCGCCGAGGTGGGTGTCGACGTCGCGGCGGCAGTCGGTGGCTACTACACCGGGTCCAGCATGCTCGACGGCCGCGGTCTGTCGCGGGGTCTGAACTCCTTCGCCGGGGTCACCTCGACGGCAGTCTCGACCGCGCCGCCGTCGTCGTCGGGTGGCGGTTCGGGCTTCTCCGGTGGCGGGGGCTTTTCCGGTGGGGGCGGTGGAGGTGGAGGCGGCGGGGCCTGGTGACCGCCCGGCGCGTCGCGTTCGCGGGCTCCTGCGACCACCCAGTCGTCCAGTCGTGAGCGGTACCGTCGACCCTCCACGTCCCAGGACCCCCTCCAGTGAGCGAATTCACCTCCATCGTCGACGTCCGCGATCGACTCACCGACGTCGGGTACCTGCCCGATGCCGCGATCGAGACCGTCGTGTACCTGGCCGAACGCCTGGGCAAGCCCGTCCTGGTCGAGGGGCCCGCCGGGGTCGGCAAGACCGAGTTGGCCAAGGCCGTGGCCGCCGCCCGTGGGGCCGACCTCGTCCGCCTGCAGTGCTACGAGGGCCTGGACGAGGCCAAGGCGCTGTACGAATGGAACTACTCCAAGCAACTGCTGCGCATCCAGGCGGGTGGCGAGGCAGCCGCGTGGGACGACCTTCACGACGACATCTTCGGTGAGGAATACCTGCTGGAGCGGCCGTTGCTGCGGGCGCTGCGCGCGGATCGTCCCACCGTGCTGCTGATCGACGAGGTCGACAAGGTCGACTTCGAGTTCGAGGCCCTGCTGCTGGAGATCCTGTCGGACTTCGCGGTCACCATCCCCGAGTTCGGCACCGTGGAAGGCACCCGCCGTCCGTTCGTGCTCCTCACCTCCAACAACACGCGGGAACTGTCCGAGGCCCTCAAGCGGCGTGCGCTCTACCTCAACCTCGACTACCCGTCGCTGGAGCGCGAAACCGCGATCGTGCTGTCCCGGGTGCCGGAGGCGCCGCAGGCCCTGGTGGACCAACTCGTCCGGATCGTGCGCAGCCTGCGGCAACTGGACCTGCGCAAGCCACCATCGATCTCCGAGACCCTCGACTGGACCCGCACGCTGCTGGCGCTCGGGCTCGACGCGGTCGACGACACGGTGCTGTCGACCACGATGACGGTGGCCCTCAAGTACTCCCAGGATGTCGACAAGGCGATGGAGCACCTGAAGGTTCCGCCCCGCCCGGAGATGAACTGACCATGGCATCCCAGGCGCCGCCACACGTGGGGCCGGACGGTCGCGGTCTGTTCGACCGCATCCTGTCGTTCGTTGCGGCCCTGCGGGGTGCCGGCGTCAACGCGACCCAGTCGGAGGCCATCGATGCCTTCCGCGTGGTCCAGCACGTCGACCTGGCTGACAGGCCGGTCGTTCGGGAGGCACTCGGTGCCGTGCTGGTCACGTCGCAGGCGGATCGACGCACCTTCGACGAACTGTTCGACCTGTGGTTCCCGATCCGTCTGGGCGGCGGCGACGGCCACGCGCTGGACGCCGACCTGGTCGACGACGAGGGCGAGGTGGACCACGACGCGTTCGTCGAGGCCCTGGTGGACGCCCTGATGGATGGCGACGAGGCCGCGCTGCGTCGCATGGCGCGCCAGGCGGTGGACGCCTTCGGTCGGGTCGAGGGCCGCAACGGCCAGCCATCGTGGTTCAGCTACCGGGTCCGTCGCAACCTCGATCCGCGCACGTTGATGGACACCTTGCTGTCGGCGCGCGACGCGACCGACGACAGCCCGATGGCCCAACGCCTGCTGCGCGACGAGTACGAGTCACGCCTGCGCGACTTCCAGGCCGAGGTCGATGCGGAGGTCAGGCGACGTGCGGCCGAACGCCAGGGCGTGGAGGACGTGGCCAGGCGCACCGTGCGACCCGCGATCGAGGACGTCGACTTCTTCCGCATGTCGGCCGCCGAGGCCGCGGAACTGCGCACCCAGATCCAGCCGCTGGCCCGCAAGCTCGCCAGTCGGACCCAGGTCAAGCGAACGCGCGGTCGTGATGGCCGACTCGACGTGCGGCGCACGGTGCGGCGGTCGTTGTCGACCGGGGGAGTGCCCTTCGACCCAGCCTTTCGACCACGACGACCGCACAAGCCGGAGTTGTTCGTCATCACCGATGTCTCTGGGTCCGTCGCGTCATTCGCCCGCTTCACCCTGATGCTCGTGCACGCGCTGCAGGAGCAGTTCGCCAAGGTGCGGTCGTTCGCGTTCATCGACAACCTCGACGAAGTGACCAGGTTGTTCGACGGACGGGACTTCGACGAGGCGATCCGACGCCTCACCAGCGAGGCCGACCTGGTGTGGCTGGACGGTCACAGCGACTACGGCCGCGCGTTGGAGGTGTTCCATCGCGAGCATGCGCGCGACGTGACCGCGAAGTCCACGGTGCTGGTCCTGGGCGACGCCCGCAACAACTACCGCGCCTCGTCGTCGTGGGTCGTGAAGGACCTGGCCCACAGGGCCCGCAAGGTCTACTGGCTCAACCCGGAAGCGCGGACCTACTGGGGCACGGGCGACTCGATCACCAGGGAGTACGAGCCGTGGGTCGACGAGATGGTCGAGGTGCGCAACCTGGGCCAGCTCGCGGACTTCATCCAGGAGTTGACCTGACATGGTCGCTGACAGGTCGCGATCGTCGGCGCGACGCCGTGTCGGCCTGTTGGGCGGCACCTTCGACCCGGTCCACGTTGGTCACCTGATCGTCGCCGAGTCCGTGCGAGAGAAGCTCGGCCTCACCCAGTTGCGCCTGCTCGTCGCAGGCGATCCCTGGATGAAGGACCAGGAGTCCCCGGCCGAGCACCGGGTGGCAATGGCCCGTGCCGCGGTTGCCAGCAACCCGGCGATCACCGTCGACGACCGCGAAACGCGACGCGACGGTCCCACCTACACCGCCGAGACCCTGGCACAACTGCATGCCGAGGAGCCCGACGTCGACTGGACCTTCCTGGTCGGTGCCGACGCGGCCGCCCGGCTGCCCGACTGGCACGACATCGACCAGGCACTGGAACTGGCAGCGTTCGTCGTGGTGGCACGACCGGGTTCGTCGTTGCCCAACCACGACCTGATGGACCGGGTCACCGTCGTGTCGGCCCCGATGGTCGAGGTTTCATCGACCCAGGTCCGTGCCGACGTCGCGGCGGGGCGGTCGATTCGCCATCGTGTCCCCGAGGTCGTCATCCACCACATCCGGGGCAACGTGCTCTATCGCTGAAGCGACCCCGCCCGGCACTGCCGCGCCGGCCAGTACCGTGCACGCCGCTGCCACCCCGACGACCCAAGGACGCCCACCGTGCCAGCCCATCCCGACAGCATCGCCCTCGGCGTGGCAATCGCCACGGCGGCCGACGATGTCAAGGCCGTGGACCCGGCGATGTACGACGTTGCCGAGATCCTGGGTGTCGTCGAGGCATTCGTCGTGGTGTCGGCGACCTCGGCCCGCCAGCTCGACGCCATCGTCGACCGCATCGAGGAGGCCCTTCGCGCCGAGCACGGCGAACGCCCCGTGCGCCGGGAGGGCACTCCCGCCTCGGGCTGGGTCCTGCTCGACTACGGCAACGTCGTCGTGCACGTGTTCCTGCGTGAGCAGCGGGCCTTCTACGACCTCGACCGGCTGTTCTCGGATGCCGCCCAACACGATCCGCTGACCGGCGAACAGGTCAGGGAGATGGTGGCCGGTGCGGCGGATCGGGACGCCAACCAGGATGTCGAACTGGGCGTGCCGGGCGTGGTCGTGATGCCGCGACCCGACGATGCCGATGACAATGGCGGTGCCGATGTCGGTGAAGGTGCCGCCGACGACCAGGCTGATCGGGCGTGACGACGTCAACCCGCCTGTGGCTGGTCCGCCACGGCCAGTCGCTGTGGAACGCCCAGGGTCGCGTGCAGGGCCAGTCGGGGACCGGCCTGAGTCCGTTGGGGCATCGCCAGGCAGGCGCCGCTGCCAAATGGTTGGCGGCCACGATCGACCACGCCTCGGTGGTCAGTTCGGACCTGACCCGCGCCCACGAGACCGCCATCCCGATCGCAGCGGCGTTGGGGGTCGACGTGGAACTCGATCCAGCCGTGCGTGAGCGCTCCTTCGGTTCATGGGAGGGGCAGACCCCGGCCGAGTTGGATGCCCGGGGGGATGGCCTGTGGCAGCAGTGGATGCGCGTTGCGGCCTCACCGGTCCACGGCAACGACGTGGTCACCCGCGTCGGGGGCGAATCGGACACGGCGCTGGTGCAGCGCGTGGTGCCGGCCCTGCGCGCCCACGCCGGCCGCGCCGCGGACCGAGGCGCCGATGTCGTCGTCGTCACGCACGGCGGGACGATCTGGCATGGGCTGCACGGACTGCTCGACCTGCCCCCGTTGACGCTGGGCGCAGTCGGGAACGCCTCGATTGCGACCTTGCTGTTCGCCGACGACCGCGTGTTCCTCGACCAGTACAACAGCCAGGCCCACATCGAGCCCGAGGAGCGCACGACATTCCGTCCGCGTGAGTCGGGCGCGGGCGAGGACTGACCGCTCCCGCGTCAACCCCACAGTTGACGGAACGTCGCCGACCGCTCCAGCAGGTCGTCGGCGGTGCCACGATCGACGATTCGTCCGGCCTCCATCACCAGCACCTGGTCGGCGCGGCGCAGTGCCGGCCGCCGGTGCGACACGACCAGGGCGGTGGTCGCCGCATCGCTGAAGAGCCGATCCCACAGCGCTGCCTCGGTCTCGACGTCCAGCGCCGAGGACACGTCGTCGATGACCAGCAGTTCTGGGTGCCGGACCAGCATCCGGGCCGCGGCGGCGCGTTGCACCTGCCCGCCGGACAGGCGCATGCCGCGCGCACCGACCAGCGTGTCCAGGCCCTGTGGCATCGCCGCGAGGTCGTGGCCCATCTCGACCAGGTCGAGCGTGGCCTCGATGCTGGCGTCGTCGACGTCGAAGCCCAGCGCGAGGTTGTCGCGCAGCGTCATCGAGAACAGCCGCGGCACCTGGGGAGTGGAAGCCACCCGAGGCGGCACCATGGCCGCGCTGGGGTCCACCACGGTGGCGCCCCGCCAGGTGATGGTGCCGGCCTGGGGCGGAAGCAGGCCCGTGATGGTCCGCAACAGCGTGGTCTTGCCCGATGCGACACGTCCGGTGACCACGACCAGTTCACCGTGGTGAACGTCCAGGTCGACGTTGCGGACGCCGGGTTCGACCCCGTCCGGGTCGGCCGATTCGAAGGCATGGGTCAATCCGCGCACGGACAGCAGCGGCGCAGCCACGCCGTTGGCCCCGGCGTTGCCGCGGGTTGCACGGGTCGCGCTGCGGGTGACCGCCGGGCCGAAGGGTGCCGTCGACTGGATCCTGGGCGCGACCGCCTGGTGTTCGAGTGGCTGGGGCCGAGTGAGATCTCCCAGCTCGGCACCGGGCATGAGGTTGAGCATGCGGTCCACCGAGACCCCGGTCTGGCGCAGCAGGGCCGTGTACATGCCAGCGTGCCAGGCGGCCATGCCCAGGTGGCTGACCAGGTAGGTGAACAGCGCGAACTCGCCCACGGTCATGCCCGAGGGCGTCGCCAGCGAACCGGCCGCCATGACCAGCACGAGGCCGATGGCGACGTTGACCATGTTGCGCCCCATCGCGTCGGTGACGGACTCGAGGGTGCGGTCGGCAACCATCAGGCCGCGGCGGCGATCGTTGCGGCGGTCGAACTCGGCCAGCATGCTGGGCTCGGCCCCGGCGACCTTGATCGACTGGGCCGCGCCGAAGACCTCGCCCAGGTACCCGGTCACGTCCTCGGTGGCCTCGCGTGCGGCGGTGCGGTAGGCCGCGATGCGCGTGCCGAGCAGGCCGACCACGACGACGATGGCGACCATGGGGATGAACATCACGGCAGTGATCGCGAGGTCGATGCGAGCCAGCACCGCGAACGACAGCGCGGCGACCACGAAGGAGCCGAAGACGTCGACGGTCTGGTCGAATCCTTCGTGGACATGCTCGATGTCGTCGCGGAACCGGCTGATGACCTCGCCGGCCGAGAGCCTGGACCCGACGGCGCCGGGCTGGGCCAGCAGCCACCCCAACATGTTGCGCTGCAGGCCGGCACCGGCACGAAAGACCACGCCGCTGTACTGCCACATCCCGATGAAGATCCCGGCCATGCGCATGACCAGCCAGGCGCCCAGGGCGCCCAGGATCGCTGCCAGGCCGTATGCCCCCGGCACACCTTCGAGGTTGTCGAAGTACGCCTCGCCGATGAAGGCCACGAGCATGGGGCTGACCCAGTTGAAGGTCCAGATCGACAGGCCGATGGCATAGCGACCCGGCTGGTTGCGAATCAGGGCAGCCACGGTGCGCACCGCCAGCCACCACTGGCTCGGCGGAACGACGGACCCGCTGTCGGGTGGCCCGCCCGGTGCATCCGGGTGGGTCTCGGTGCGGTCCGGGACATGGGCGCGGCCAGTGCCGTCCATGCCAGCCGTGGCGGCGGGCGTGGTGGGGGGCGTGGTGGCGTCGGTGGTTCCGGCAGTGGGATCGACGGTGGTCATGTCAACACCTCCTCGAGGCCGGTCGCCAACAAGCGGGCGAATGCGCTGTCGGGGTCGCTGGCCAGTTCCTCGCGTGGCCCGAACTCCACGACCTCGCCGTCCGCCATCAGCAGGATGTCGTCGGCGCGGGACAGGGTGTGCAGGCGGTGGGCGATCACCACGCCGGTGCGTCCCGTCAGCAGTCGGTCGATGGCACGTTCCAGCATGTGTTCGGTGGCGGGGTCCAGGCGTGACGACGCCTCGTCCAGGACGACCAGGCCGGGGTCGCGCAGGAAGACGCGTGTGAACGCCAACAGCTGGGCCTGTCCGGCCGACAACGTGCCGGAGCCCAGGTGCGTGTCCAGGCCCTCGGGAAGTGACGCCAGCCACTCCTGCAGACCAAGCTCGTCGATCACGTCGAGCAGTCGGCGATCGTCCACCGCGTCGTCGTGGAAGGTCAGGTTGTCGCGGACCGAGCCACGCAGGAGTTGGACGTCCTGGGTGACCATCGCGACGCGATCGCGCAGGTTGGCGATCGTCGAGACCTCGGCACCGTCGAGGCGGACCTCACCCGCATCGGCAACGTGGATCCTGGTGACCAGCCGCGCCAGCGTCGACTTGCCGGAACCGGTGCGCCCGACCACGCCCAGCACGCGCCCGGCGGGCAGGTGCAGGTCGACGTCGTGCAGCACGGGGCGGTCCGGCTCGTCGGCGTAGGCGAACTCGATCGCGTCGAGGCGCAGGTCGAGGGCGCCGCGGTCCAGGCGTCGACTGCCGACCTGGGGGAGGTCGGACGTCACGCCCTGCAGCCACGTGATCCGGTCTATGGCGGCGCCGGCCTTCTGCAGGTCCTGCAGCTGGTCGCGCATCTGGCGGATCGGCCGCCCCATCATCTCCACGTAGTGGGCGACCAGGTAGACGCCGCCGATGGTCATGACGCCGGCATCCAGGTACCGCGCACCCAGCCAGTAGATCCCGATGGTGACGAGGATCGCCTGGGCCTCCTGGGCACCCCACATGATGCCCCAGCCCATCCATCCGCGCTGGTTTCGGGGCAGCCACACGCGCAGTTCGTGGTTGAAGCGGGCCTGCACGAAGTCGCCGGCGCCGTTGCCGCGGATGTCCTCGGTGCCCTCGACCACCTCGCCGACCTGGCCCTGCAGGGTGGCCGAGGATGTCCGCACGAGCCCCCACCAGCGCACCGCGACACCGTGCAGGCGCGACAGGACACCCAGCAGCGCCAGGGTCATGACCAGGACGAACAGCCCGACGACCAGCGACTCGCCGAACAGCAACACGATGATGCCCGCGACGAGCAGGCCGTTGCCGACGACGTTGACGATCATGGCGGAGAAGAAGTTGCTCAGGGCCGTGACGTCACCGTCCACGCGTTCGATGAGTTCGCCCGGCGTGTGGCGCTTGTGGAAGCCCATGTCCAGGCGCAGCGCGTGGGCGGTCAGGTCGGCGCGCAGCCGGTTGGTGGCGCGCCAGCCGACGTCCTCGGCCATCCAGGTGGCCAGGACCGTCACCGCCTGCTGGACGAACGCGAGCACGATGAATGCGATGGCCAACGGGACCAGCTGGCTGGAGGGGTCGCCGTCGAGCGCGCCGTCGATGACCTGCTTGATGAACTGCGGCGCGACGAGTTGGGCAACGATGCCGACCAGTACGGCAACGCTCATCCCGACCACGCGGGCGTGCAGGCCGTGGAGGTGGGACGTGAGGAGGGCGAGATAGGCCCGGACGGGAATCATGGGAGTGCCTGGTCTTGTGGAGGCGCGCGGTGCGCGGTCGTGCGGGGTGTCGTCTATGCGACGAGGACGTCCCCGGCAATGGGTGCGAGGAATCGGCGGCGGCTCATCGGCGTTGCCATCCTGCACCTCCTCCACTGACTCAGTACGACGCAGCGTGCCCCGGTGGGGGCATCTGCGTGCTGCGACCAGGCTGATCGCGTTCGAGAAGCAAACCCCACGGACTCGGTCCTGTCAACGACACGGCGCGCTCTGCGAACAGTGGTCGTCAGACGTGCTCGGGTGGACCGAGCCCCAGGGGCCGTTCCAGGGGGCCGTTGCAGGGGGCCGTTCCAGGGGGCCGTTCCTAGCGAGACTCGCGGCCGTCCGTGCCCGGGTTGCCCACACCATCGCTGTCACCGTCGTCGTCCGACCCGTCGATGTCGGCCTCGGGCTCTGCCTCGGTGCCGGAGCCTGCGTCGGCTCCGTCCTCGTCGTCCTCGTCAGTGGCGTCGGGCAGGACGCGTACGCCGGCAACGAACCCGGCCGTCCCGTCCCGTACGTCTGCCCGGTCGGCCCAGTTGGGCTGGTCGTCGGACGGCGAGGGCTTCTCGCGCCGGGTCGCAGTCGCACCCGTGCTGGCGCCGCTTCCGGCACGTGCAGCGGCGTCGTCCTCGCCACGCACGCTGGCGGTGTCATCGCCACCGGTGCGAGCCTCGTCGGGTGCGGCCACCACCTTGACGGTGCCGCCTGAGGGTGCGGGTGCTGCGGGCACGTCCCCGGTCCGGTCGTCGCCCCTGGTGTCCTCGTCCGGGGAGCCCTCGTCGCCCGTGGTCTCCGCGTCGGTCCTGGTGTCCTCGTCGCCCTCGGCGTCTTCGACGGCGGCTCCGTCGCTGCCGTCGGTGGTCACGACCTTCACGGCAGACCTGGGTTCGCTCGTCACCGGCACGACCTCGCGGCCCTCCTGTGATGCCCGTCGTCCCCCCATCGTGACCAGCAACCACAAGCCGAGGGCCACCACGCCGATGCAGGCCCACTGGGCGCCGGTGAGGCCGGCCAGGCGCTCGTCGTTGACGCGGACGGTGTCCGTGATGAAGCGGAACGTGCCGTACCAGATGAGGAAGATCGTGCCGAGCATGCCCAGCGGCCACGGGCGCTGGCGATCGCTGGCGATGCGCAGCAGGATCGCGTAGATCACACCGAGGACTGCGAGTTGGAGGAACTCGTAGAAGGCCGTGTTGTGGATGGTCTCGTTGACGGCCACCGCTTCGACGGTGCCGCCGCCCAGGTAGGTCATGCCCAGGAAGAAGTCGGTGGGGCCACCGAAGTGTTCGCCGACCGCCATGCACCCCAGGCGGCCGACTGCCAGACCGACGGTCAGCCCCACGGCCGTGCCGTCCATGATGTGCCAGCGCTGGGTTCGGCTGAACCGCCCGCGGGCGAACCACCACCCCGCGAGGGCGCCGAACAGCAGGCCACCGGAGAACTGCATGCCACCTTCCCACACCGCGATCACGTCGAGCGGGCTCTCGATCGAATCCAGGTGCGACAGCACCCAGGTGAGGCGCGCACCGATGAGGCCGATGATCACCGCACGGGTGGCCAGCGCGGTGTACTGCTCGGGATCCATGCCTCGATTGGCCACGTAGCGGGACCCGATGACGGCACCGATGACGATGCCCAGGGCGACCATCAGTCCGAACGTGCGGATCGTGATCGGACCGAGTGGGAAGTCGGGCAGGGTGCGATAGGGAATCGCAGCCAACACGGATGTGGGCATGGGTTCCTCGTTGGCGGGGAAGGCACCGCGACGGTACTGGCTGGGCCGAAACGACGACGGCACCCGGCTCGTCCGAGCGGGTGCCGTCTGGGGGTGATCGCCGCCATGCTGGCGGTGTGATCGGTGGACCGGATGGGATTTGAACCCACGACCCCCTCCATGCCATGGAGGTGCGCTGCCGAACTGCGCTACCGGCCCGTGATGCGGTCGGCAACGGTACCACCCCGGGTGGGGTCGTGCGAACCGTGCCCGGGGTGGAGCAGGGGCAATTCCTGCGCATCTGGCGCGAACGGCCGTTGTCGCGATGATGGCGCTCTAGGCTGGTCCCACCGCGATCATCGAGCATCCCATGCCATCCATCCTTGACGTCCTCGACACCGTGGACGGACTGCGTGACGACACCGAACGTCGCCTGGCCGAGCAGTTCCCGACCGTGGCGTCGCTGTCGGCGGCGAGCCGGTCCGACCTCGAGCAGGTCAAGGGGGTCGGCCAGGTGCTGTCGGGGCGGATCCTCATGGCCGCAGCGAGGGCACAGGAGACGATGTCGGACCCCGATGCTGCGACCAGGCAGATCAAGGACTCCACGGCTGCCGGCATGGCGATCGCCACGGAGGTGATCGATGCGGCGGGCAAGGTCGTCGGCAAGGTCGCAGCCGGGTCCCAGACGGCCAGCCAGGCGGTCAGGGATGCCGAGATCGCTGCCAAGACCGGGATCTACCGCCTGCACGCCAAGTCCGACGACGCCATCGACCGCACCGCCGAAACGGTGGGCCCTGCCGCCATGACGGCCAAGGCCGTTGCCGACAAGGCCATGGGCACTGCGCGAGGCGCTGCCGGCAAGGTTGCCGGGGCCGCTGGAGACGTGGGCAAGGCGGCCACCAAGCCCGCCCGCAAGGTCATGGACGGCGTGCGCGGCCAGCAGACCGGCACCGCCGCATCAAGCGGCGCCACGGACACCGGCGACGGGGACGGGGACGCGGGCGACGACGACCGGGCCGGCGCCGACGAGT
>DATFMD010000456.1:0-3823 GCA_035267125.1 Nitriliruptoraceae bacterium
CGGAGCGGCGATCCCGGAACTCGACGGCACCTACTTCTACGCCGACTGGTGCAACGGCTGGATCCGCAGCCTGGAGTGGGACGGCCAGGCCATCGTCGCCGAGGACGACTGGTCCGAGGACCTGGCCGTGACGATGGTGTCGTCCATCGTCGCGGACGCCGACGGCGAGTTGCTGGTCGTGGACTGGGACGAGGGCGCCGTGTCACGGATCGTCGCGATCCGCTGAATGAAGGGGAGCGACCGTGAACGACGTCGAGAACGCAGCCGGGCCGGGCTACACCCAGCACCGCAGATTCTGGCGACTGATCGTGGTCGCGATGGTCCTGGGTGCGGTCGGGGCCGTGTCAGGACTGGTGTTCCTCGGACTCACCGACCTGGGTCCGAAGCTCTACGGCGAGCAGGCGTCGGGATGGATGGAGGGCAAGGTCTGGTGGGTGGCGGTGACCACGGGCGCCGGGCTGGTCGTGGGGGTGCTGCGGCACCGACTCGGGTTGCAGGGTGAAACCCCGGGCCTGGTCAAGAATCTCAGGGAGGAGGAGGTCGACGCCAAGGGGGTGGCAAAGGTCGTGGCCGTCTCGGCGGTGTCGTTGTTCGGAGGCGCCAGCCTGGGCCCCGAAGTGGCGTTGGGCCACATCGGGGGCGGCACCGGGTCCGTGCTGGCGGACCGTGCCGATCTCGACGACGACGCCAGGAAGGAGTACACCCTCACGGGGATCGCGGGCGCGTTCGGTGGCCTCTTCTCCAGTCCGCTGATGTCGTCCATCCTGGTGATGGAGATCTCGTCGCCGCCACGCCGCCGCGTGGGGGTTTCGCTCATGGGCACCCTCGTGTCGTCGACGGTGTCGTTGGGCCTGTACTTCGCCGTCGCGGGGACCGTCTTCCTCGGCCTCTACGACGTGCCGGCCTATGACTACGAGGACTGGCACCTGGTCGCCGGCCTGGGACTGGGGCTGTGCGCGGCCCTCGTCGTGGTCGCCACGATGGTGATGACGATGGCAACCCGTCGCCTGTTCGAACGCGTCTCCGTCCCACCCGTGGCCCTGGCGATGCTCGGGGGACTGGTGTTCGGTCTCGTGGGTGTCATGCTCCCGTTGACGAACTTCACTGGGACCAGCCAGCTCGCGACTGCGTTGCAGAGCGCGGGCACGCTCAGCGTCGGCCTGTTGCTGGCCACGATGATCGCCAAGATGCTCACGCTGGCCGTGAGCCAGTCCACGGGGTTCGTGGGCGGCGCGATCTTTCCGATGCTGTTCCTCGGCGGCGTCGGCGGCATCGTGATCCACCTGCTGATCCCCGGCATCCCGTTGGGGCTCGCGTTCGCCAGCATGCTCGCGGCCGTGCCCGGCGCCCTCATCGCCGCACCGTTCACCCTGGTGCTGCTGGCGGCCCTGCTCACGGGAGTCGGCGCGCTGCAAACATCGCCGATCGTGGTCGCCGTGGCAACCTCGTTCCTGACCATCTCTGCGCTGAAGCTGGCCATGGCCCGGCGCAAGGCCGCGACGAAGACGGGATAGCCCATGGAGACGCCACCGCCTGCATTCACGCTGTTGGAGGTCGACGATCCGGCGATCGTGCCGACCGGCGACATGCCCGGCGATCGCGTGGAGATCGGTGACGGCCACGTGGCCAGGGCCCGTACCATCGCGCCGCGACTGTGGGAACTCCTGTGGCCGATCCTGGCCGACGATGGGCGCGCCGTGGTCGCCGTGCACGGCGGATCCGGGGTCGGCAAGTCCGAGATCGGGTCCCTGTTGGCCCACCACCTGCGCGGCAACGGTGTCGGTGCCTACGTCATGTCCGGCGACAACTACCCCCGTCGCATCCCGAGCGACAACGATGCCGAGCGCCTGCGCGTGTTTCGGGCCGGGGGCCTGGGCGCGTTGGTGGACGGCGGGATCTACGACGCCGACGTGCGATCGTCACTTGCCGAGCTGCAGGCCGCCGATGTCGACGCCGACCCTGCCCGCCGCGACGACCATGCCTGGCTGGCGATCTACCAACAGGGCGGTCGTGCGGCCCTGCAGTCCTACCTGGGCACCCCCCGCGAGACGGACTTCGACGAGGTCAACCGCATCATCGCGGCCTTCAAGGAGGGCGACGACGACGTGTTGCTCAAGCGCATGGGCCGCGAACGCGACGAGCTGTGGTACGAGGCGGTCGACATGCGCGACGTGCAGGTCCTGGTCATCGAGTGGACCCACGGCAACAACGACTTCGTCGAGGGCGTCGACATCCCGATCCTGCTCAACTCCACGCCCGCCGAAACCCTGGCGCACCGCCGGTCCCGCGCCCGTGACAAGGGCGTCGACGCGCCCTTCACCACGATGGTGCTGGAGTTGGAACAGCAGTTGCTGGTGTCCCAGGCCCACCGGGCTCGCATCATCGCCACACTGGGTGGGGACCTGATCGACCATGACACGTTCCTGCGCGAGATGGGCGCGCACCTGCCCGAACACGGGCCCATGCTCAACGCGTATCCCGACAGCATCGGCGGTGACCTGGGCGGACTCACCACGTTGCTGACCGATCCGGCGGTGCGCGGTTCGTTCACCTCCGCCTACGTCCTGCCCAGTGTCTTCCACAGCGACCTGGACCGCGGGTTCTCGGTGATCGACTACGACCTGGATCGACGCGTCGCCACTGCCGAGGACCTGGCCGCGCTGGGCGAAGCCGGCGTGGCGCTCAAGTTCGACTTCGTGCTCAACCACGCCTCGGTGCTGTCCCCGCAGTTCCAGGACCTGGTCGCCAACGGCCAGCGTTCGGCCCATCGCGACTTCTTCATCGACTGGAACTCCTTCTGGGAGGGCCACGGCGACATGACCGACCAGGGCTGGGTCCAGCCCGATCCCGACCTGGTCGCGGACATGCACTTCCGCAAGCCGGGGCTGCCGATCCTGATGGTGCGCATGCCCGACGGCACCGAGCGGCCCTACTGGAACACCTTCTACCAGCAGGTGCAGTACCCGATCGTCGACGCCCAGGACCTCATGGCTGCCGGCGGCCTGCAGTACTCGTCCGCTGCCCTGCTGGCCGACCGCGTCAACGACACGCTGGCGGGCGACGGCGACCCGCACGAGATCGACTTCACGGGGTTCGAGCACGTTCGTGGGAACGTCGTGGACTGGCTGGAGGACCGTCGTTCCTACCTCGGACAGATGGACCTCGACGTCTCCAGCCCGCTGGTGTGGGAGTACTACGCCGAGACCCTGGACCGACTGGCCGGCTACGGCGCCGAGATCGTTCGCCTCGACGCCTTCGCCTACGCCCACAAGGCACCCGGCAGACGCAACTTCTTCAATGAACCGGAAACGTGGGACCTGCTCGATCGGGTGAAGCACCTGGCGACGGCTCGGGGCCTGAAGTTGCTGCCCGAGATCCACGCGCGCCACGAGGAGGGGATCCACGAACAGATCAGCGAACGGGGGTTCGTGACCTACGACTTCTTCCTGCCGGGCCTGGTGATCGACGCGTTGGCCAACGCCGACGCCTCCCACCTGCGGCGCTGGATCCACGAACTCGTCGACCGCAGGATCCGGGTGGTCAACATGCTGGGGTGCCACGACGGCATCCCACTGTTGGACCTGGGCGGCCTGCTGAGCGACACCCGGATCGACGACCTGATCGAACTCGTCAAGGCGCGCGGCGGCCACGTCAAGGACCTGCACGGCAACACGAAGCTGTACTACCAGGTCAATGCCACCTACCACTCGGCCCTGGGGGAATCCGACGACGCACTCTTGCTGGCCCGGGCGATCCAGCTGTTCATGCCCGGCAAGCCCCAGGTCTGGTACCTGGACCTGTTCGCCGGGCGCAACGACCTGGA
>DATFMD010000457.1:0-8995 GCA_035267125.1 Nitriliruptoraceae bacterium
CGTGTCCAGGACGTGCAGACGCAGGCGCGGCTCCGACACCAGCGAGACCAGGACGCGGGTCGCTGCCACCGCGCCACCCGTGCCGATCACCACGACGTCGGTGACCCCGTCATCCACGAGCGCGTCGGCGAACGTCGTCCACCGCGACCGGTCACGGGCCGGGGCCTCGGCCGCATCGAGCCACGCGAAGCGGTCCTGGCCGGACTGTCCCGCCCCCGCGGTCCCGCCATCCGGCCACACCGTGTCGTCACGAGCCCAGATGCGCTCGACGACCGCGGCAGCCTCGACCAGGGCATCGTCGAAACTGGTGGCCATGGCCCCGGGATCCTGGCGCACGTCTGCTCGATGGGTCGCGGGCACCTGGCCACCGATGCTATGCGCCATCGCGAGGCGGGACGCAGCCCGCCAACCCATGGCCGGGATCGCCCGCCGAGCGTCCGAGAGCGACCGATCGGGCGCGTGGCGACGCCCCTGGGCACACAGGGGGCGCACGACACACGACGACCGGCTGGCATAGGGTGAGCGCACCCACCCCCGCAAGGACCTCGCATGAGCGACAACCCGTCCGGTGACCAGCCTCGCCAGCAGCCGCAGATCCGCGTGGTCGTCAGCGACGACCTCAAGCATGGCGAGTACGCCAACTTCGCCATCGTCCAGCACACGGCGCACGAGTTCACGCTCGACTTCTGCCAGACGATGCCCAGTGGCGAGGCCGGCAAGGTCAACGCAGAAGTCGTGGCACGCGTGAAGATCGCTCCGACGATGGTCGGGCAGGTGATGCGCTCGCTGGCCAATGCCCAGTCCAAGTACGAGGGCAAGTTCGGCTCGATCAAGGCGCTCGGGTGACCGACGGTCACGCGACAACGAGCAGGCTGCCCGACGGGTTGTCGCCCGGCGGGCGGTTCGACAGCTGGCAGGCACCCGACATCGGGTGGTGGGCAAGCGACATCGACGGCACCCTGCTGGGCAGCGACGACGAGGTGGCCGAGGACGCGGCCGAGGCCATGGTGGCCGCCGCCGCGACCGGACTGCCGGTCGGACTGGTGACCGGCAGGATGCGCCAGGGTGCCGTGAGGATCCACGACCTGCTGCCGGTGCCCGGACCCCACGTCATGCACAACGGGGCCGAGGTGCGCATGGACGGCACCACCATCGCGTCGTGGCCACTGGAGTCCGACGAGGTCATGGCCCTGCTCGAACTGTGTCGCGAACAGGCGGCCTACTGCGAGTTCTACACCAGTGAGACCTTCTGGGTGACCCGCACCGATGACCGGGCCGCGCTCCACTGGGCCAGCCTGGGGCAGGACCCGGCGGGCATCGTGTCGCCGGTGGCACCACCGACCGACCCGGTGATCAAGGCCACGTTCATGGGGTTCGACGACGACGAGACCGACCGGCTCGTCACGGCGATCGCTGCGCTCGGACTGACGATCGGCGACGGCCGATCGCTCGCACACCCCGGGTGGTCCTTCCTCAATGTCACCCGCCCCGGCGTGGACAAGGCCCACGCGATGCGCACCGCCGCCGCCCACATCGGCGTCGACCTTGCCAACGTCGCGATGATCGGCGACGGGCACAACGACCTGCCGGCCCTGGCCATCGTGGGGACCGCCATCGCCATGGGCAACAGTGGCGACGACGTCAAGGAGATCGCCCACCTGGTGACCGACTCGGTCGACGATGGCGGCGCGATCCTCGCCCTGCGCGCCCTGGGCCTGGTCACCTGACCCTCGGTGACGGCACGGCCCACGTTTCCGAGTGACCCGGGCCCCCGGCTCACTCGTCGGGGCCCGGGTCACTCGACGAACCGGGCAACTGGCTGGGGGGACGTGGCTACGATCGCTTGACGTCACCGACCATGAGATGGCAGGAAGAAGATGGACGCGTTCACGACGGTGCTGCAGGGGCTCGGCTGGCTGATCCTGCTGGGCATCGTGATCCTGATGCTGTGGCTGGTCTACCGCCGGCGGTATCGCCGGATCGGGCCCGACGAGGCGTTGATCGTCTACGGGCGACGCCAGGGCAAGGGCAAGGAGGGGTTCCGCGTCATCGTCGGTGGCGGCACCTTCGTCACCCCCTTCATCGAGGAGGCCGAGAAGTTCCCACTCCACGCGATGCAGTTGGACATCAAGTTGCGTGGTGTGCTGGCCGGTGACCAGCGGACCCCGATCAACGTCGACGGCACCGCCACCGTCAAGGTGCCGGTCGGTCCCGAGGAACGGGGTGCCAACTTCCCGACGGTGCGCATGGCAGTGGCGAACTTCCTGGGGATGGGCGTCGACGACATCCGAAACTCACTGACCAAGGTCGTGGGCGGACACCTGCGCACCATCGTGGCCGGCCTGTCGGTCGCCGAGTTGTACGGCGACCAGGCCAAGTTCACCGAAGATCTCAAGGAGAAGGCCGCCGGTGAGTTGAACTCGCTGGGCTATTCCTTCCTGTCGTTCGTCTTCGAGTCGATCACCGACGAGAACGGCTACCTGGACGCCCTGGGTGTGCCCGAGATCGAACGCGCCCGTCGCGACGCCCGCATCGCCCAGGCAGAGTCCGACAAGGATGCCTCCCTGCGCGAGGAGTCGGCCCGCCTGACCAAGGAACAGCGTCGCATCCAGGTCGAACAGGACATTGCCGAGTCCCAGAAGGAACTCAGCCTCAAGAACGCGTCGATCAAGCGCGAGGTCGACATCGAACAGACGCGCGCCATCAAGGCGGGCGAGATGGAGGCCAAGGAGCAGGACATCCTGATCGCCGAACGCGAGGCCGAACGCCAGAAGCGCGAACTCGACGCCACCATCCGCGAGAAGGCCGAGGCCGAGAAGTTCGCCGCAGAGCGCAAGGCCGAAGCCGACCGGTTCACGTCGGAGCAGCGAGCCGAGGCCGCGCGCTTCCAGGAAGAGCGCGAGGCCATGGCCGACCTGATCCGGCGTTCCAAGGCCGCCGAGGCCCTGCGCGAGGAAGGAGAGGCCGAGGCCGCCAAGGTCCGCGACGTGGGTCTGGCCCAGGCCGAGACCATCCGTGCTCGCGGTGAGGCCGAGGCCGAGTCCCGCCGCCAGTTGGCCGAGGCGTTGCGCGCCTACAGCGAGGCCGGGATCTCGCTGGAGGCCCTCAAGGTGTTGCCCGACGTGATCGCGGCCGCCGCCGAACCGCTGTCGCGCGCCGGGTCCACGACGATCATCTCCAACGGCAGCGACGGGGGCGGAACCGGTGCGTCCAAGCTCACCTCCGACGTCACCGAGGTGCTGAGCACGACGCTGCCGGTGGTCAAGAACCTGTCGGGAATCGACCTGCTCACGGTCCTGCGGGGCGCACTGGGCCAGGACTTCGACGACGAACTGGCCGACGAGTCCAGCTCCGACGACGTCAGGAAGCGCAGTGTCGACCCCGAGTGACGTGCTGGCGCAGGCGTCTCGCCTGCGCTCCGGCACGCGCTTCGAGCAGGCACGGGCCGGGGCCACCGCCCTGTCGACGTTCCTCCAACTGTCTGCCGACGACAAGCGCGACCTGGCCGTGGCGGTCGCACAACGCGTCGCACCCGAACTGGTCCCACGGATCCAGGCCGAGACCGGCGTCGACCTGACCGCCGAGCAGTCCCGGGCCGTGCTGGACATGATCGCACGTCTCGACGGCGACGACCTGGGCGAACTGTCCCGGGCGATGGCGTCCCCGGCCGCACGCCGCGCCACCCTCGGTGCCGTGGGAGATGCTGCCGCCGCTGCCACCGGACTCGACGACGTGGTCTCCGCTCCGGCCACCCCGGCTGCAGACTCCCCGGCTGCGACCCCGACGACGGCGAAGCCACTGGGCAGCGCAGCCACGGCCGACTCGGATGCGGCGGCGGCCGCCGGTCACCGCGCTGCCGCCGCCCACCCCGACGACGCTCGTGCCGCCGAGGCCGACACGCTGGCGGGCCGCATCGTGGACCTCGAGGCACGACTGGCGGCGGCCGAGACCCTCGCCCGCACCCACGAGCAGTCACTGGAAGCCGCCCGCGACCACCTGGCCGACGAGAAGGCTCGCGCCGACGCGGTGGCGGCACAGCTGCGCGAGGCCGCCAACCAGGCCGACATCACGCGTCGCGAACACGAGGGCGAGGTCGACGAACTGCGACGCCAACTGCGTCGGTCCCGGCGCGAGCTCGAGGAGGCCGGTGGCGGCAGCGAGTCTTCCCGGGCCATTGCGGCCCGACCGCCCCCACGGGTGGCGCGCACGTCCGCCTTCACCTCGATGCCGAGCTTCGATGCGGGCCTCGAGGATGGCGTGCCGCCCGTGCCCGAGCTGTTTGCGGACATCACCGTCGACACGGCCGTGCGGACGTCCCCGACCGCGTTGGGCGGCGTGGCCGCGGCGGATCCGGCATTCGATCCCGACGCTGCGTCGATCAGCCAGTTGGTGGCGACGCTCGCAGCCGGTTCGCGTGCCGCGGCACTGCGCACGATCCGGGTGTGGCTGCCCAGACTGGGCGACTCCTCCCCCGGTGATCGGGTGCGCGTGCTCGAGGCCGTCCCGGATGGCTGGGCCCGTCGCCGCGTGCTGCAACGCATGGTCGAGGCCGGCATCACGACACAGCAGGACGTCGCCGCGCTCGGGTTGTTGTCGATGACGGGCGACCAGGTGTTCGCGGCCGGCTCCATGCTCGACGCCGGCATGGACCCCCAGTCGATCGCCCGCCACGTGACGCCGGCGACTCGCGCGCGGCTGGCACGACGGTCCGCCTGAACCCTCGATGCAGAATTCAAGGACCGTCCGGGCCGTTTCGGACCGGATGTGGACCTACAGTCAGTGACACGTCCCCCCGTCCCGGTGACCGGAGCACGACATGGCCGATTTCCAGCCCAGCGAGCCAGTCCACAACAAGAAGGGGCGGCTCAAGCGCTCCTGGTACGAGAAGGAACTGGCCAGACTCCAGGAGGAACTGGTCAAACTCCAGGCCTGGGTGCAGCACGAAGGTGTCCGTGCGCTGGTGATCTTCGAGGGACGCGGGACGGCCGGCAAGGGCGGCGTCATCAAGCGCATCACCGAACGAACCAGCCCCAGGACCGTGCGCGTGGTCGCGCTGCCCAGGCCAACGGAACGTGAACAGACGCAGTGGTACTTCCAGCGCTACGTCGAACACCTGCCATCGGCGGGCGAGATCGTGTTGTTCGACCGCAGTTGGTACAACCGCTCCAACGTCGAGTGGGTCATGGGCTTCTGCACCGACAAGCAGCACCGCGAGTTCCTGCGTTCGTGCCCCGAGTTCGAACGGATGCTCGTGCGCTCCGGCATCAAGTTGATCAAGCTCTGGTTCTCGGTCAGCTTCGAGGAGCAGCACAGGCGGTTCCAGTCCCGCAACCAGGAACCGCTGAAGCGGTGGAAACTGTCGGACATGGACCTGGCCGAGCACCGGCTGTACACGGAGTACTCGAAGGCCAAGGACACCACCTTCCAGCACACCGACATCAAGCAGGCCCCGTGGTACGTCGTCCCCAGTGACGACAAGCGCAATGCCCGCCTCAACAGCATCCACCACCTGCTGACTCAGTTCGACTACGTCGACATGGTCCCGGACCCGGTCGAGCTTCCCGAACGCGAGGACATCGCCTACGTCCGTCCTCCCATGGATGAACAGACCTTCGTCCCCATGCCCTACGGGCCGCCGCCCAACTGGTCCGAGGACGGCGACGACTAGCCGGGCCACCGTGCACGCCGACCCTCGAACGGTCGGAATCGGTCCCCCACGCGGTAGAATGGGTCCACACGCGCGCACGCAGCGCCCAGGATCGGACCGGTGATGGACGCGGGATTCGCGGCAATCGTCGGCACCGGTTGGGCCTCGGGCATCAACCTGTACGGCACCGTGCTGCTGCTCGGGATCTTCGGTCGCATGGATCTTGCACCCGTGCCCGAGGTCCTGACCTCGTGGCCCGTGATCATCGTCGCCGCCACGCTCTACCTCATCGAGATGGTGGCCGACAAGATCCCGTGGCTCGACAGTGGCTGGGACGTGGTGCACACCGCAATTCGACCGATCGGCGCCGCCGTGCTGGGTGCCGTGCTGGCGGGCGAGGCCGACATCTCGGCGTTGCTGAGCGCCGGGACCAGCGGCGGGATGGCGTTCGCGTCCCATGCGACCAAGGCGTCGACGCGGGTCGCGATCAACGCCTCACCGGAACCGGTCTCCAACGTCGTCGTGTCGTTGTTCGAGGACGGCCTCGTCGCCGTGATGATGTGGTTGGTCGTCGAGCAGCCCGTGCTCGCGGCAATCCTGGCCGTCGTGTTCCTGATCGCCGGGGCGACCCTGGTGTTCTTCCTGTGGCGCCTCGTGCGTTCCGGCTGGAAACGGCTGCGCGAGGGCAGGTCGCCGACGGCGGGCGGTCCCCCAACCGTCCGACCGCCGGACCCGCCGCCGGTCCAACGGGTCGGTTCGAACGGTCCGACCTGACCGTGCCGGTTCATCGTCCGAGGACCTCGGTCAGCAGCGGGATTGCGGTGCGCTTGTCCTCGGTGAGCAGGTCGGGATCGAGGGCGACGTCACGCGCCCCGTGACGGTGCACCGTGATCACCCGGGTCGGGGTGACGACCAGGTCCAGTTCGACGTCGTGGGCGCCGGTCGGCACCGACTCGTCGAGCACCTGCACGTCGTGCACGGTCGTGGCGACGACGACGTCGGGATCCAGGATGCCGGCCGCGACCGTGACGGCGAACTCGAGATCGGCAAAGCCACCGCCCTTGCCCAGTCGGTGACCGTCCATGTCCACGCCGACACAGCCCTGCACGACCAGGTCGATCGGGTCGAGGTCGGCCACGCCCGCAGGGCGGGCGTGCTGCGACGAGCCCTTGATCGAACTGGCCTGTCGCGGTGCCACGTCGAGGTCCTCGGGATCCAGCACCATGAACGGCGGCATCGAGGCCAGCCGTGGCACGGCCATCACGACGGTCTTGCCGTCCTGGAGCGCACGGGTCCGCACCGGCCACTGCGGCGAATCGGGATTGCACTTGACGACACTCGCATGCTCCCATGCGGTGGTCTCGGCCAGGCGCTCGGCTGCCGCCTCGGCCCCGACGAAGTTGGGAATGCGATGGCGGATGCCGGGGAACCGTCCGGCGCCGGCGTCGGCCAGCGCCGACCACGTCTGTTCGCGCAGCAGGGCCTTCGCGGCCAACAGGCCGGCATCGCCACCGGCATCGGCGTCGTGTGCGTTGGGTGTGACCACTCGGGCGACCAGAACGTCGGGGACCATGCAGCATGGCATGGTCCCCGACTGCGTGCTGGCGCTACTGGCGCGCGAGGACTTCCTGCAGCGTCTGGCCCGGCAGGTCATCGAGCAACGATCGTGCCGTCTCGACCAGGTCGGCCAGGGACTCGTCCTGCTCCACGACGGCCAGGGCGCGTCGGAACCGCTCGGCATCCTCCCTGGTCACCGGCTTGGACAGGACCTCGTCGGCTGACCACAGGCCCTTGAGGAAGGGGGCGGCCGCGTTCTGGACGACGCGACGTGCGTTTCGATCCATGGCCAGGCGCGCCAGGGGCACCCGATGGGTCTGCACCAGGGCAGCCACCTCGTCGCCGCGTGGCGTCTCCTTGACCGCCGCCTCCACGGTGCGGGCGAGCCCGCGCTGTCGGGGGATCTCGATGACTCGACGCCACCCGTTGCGGATCCGGTTCGCGACGTCCAGGCGCGCGCCGACCGTCGGGTCCAGCGGGATGTTGGGTGGCTGGCGCAGCACCCTGCCGGGCGAGACCGGCCCCGGCAGCGGTCGCGGGATGCGCCATTCGGGCTCGACCAGGGTCGGCAGGTCCCGACGCGTCAGGGTGAAGTCGTCCTCGTCCGCGAACATGTTGTCCAGCAACTGCCCGATCACGCCGGAACAGATCGTGGTCAGGTCGAGGTCGGCGAACACGTCCTCGATGGGGTGGGCATAGGCATTGTTCTGCGACGGCACGCCCCCCCACAACAGCCCGACGACGCGCTTCCAGTTGGCGCCTTCCGGGTGCTCACGCTCGACGATGAGCGATCCCGAGTCGCCGAAGTAGGCCATCTTGGGGACACCGGCATCAGGGTCGACCTCGAAGTCGGCCGTTGACCCGTTGTGGCCGAGGCTGAGGTTGACCGCCACGATGACACCGGTGGTGTGTTCGGTGGTGGCGCCCGACTTCTCGACCTCCATGCCCAGCACCGGTTGCGTCGTCTCGTAGACGGCCGGTCCGACGCCCTCGATCTCGTAGACCACGTGGGCCGGGTCGGTGGGCGCCGCGATGGTGGCATCGAGTGTCCCGGTGCGGACGTTGTCGGCGATCTGGTCGGCGAGGTTGGTCGATCCCCACGGTTGGTAGACGTTGGCACCGACGACGCCGCCGAGCACGTGGTTGTTGCTCAGCAGCACGGGCTGGTCGTTGATCTCGTCCCAGACCCAGCCGCCCAGCGTGCCACCGCCATTGTTGCCCTCGATGCTGCGGCCACCGGGGACGGGCCGAACCCGCGTGGCCAGGCTGCCGTCGGCCAGGTGGGTGTACTCGACGGCCCGGGGACGTTCGACGACGTCGGTCTGGACGGGTTCGTCGTCTCCGAACGTGGCGACGGAGCCGGGTACCAGCCACCCTGGCCGCAGCTCGTCGACGGGCAACTTGCGATCGACGTAGACGAGGACGGCGACCTCGTCGGTCAGCTTGCCGTCGACACGTTTGAATCCGACTCCGACGGTGTGGACGCCCGGGATGGCGAACAGGTCCTTCTCGGCCTGTTCCTTGGCGCGGGCGACACGGTCGACGACGGCCGGTGATGGTCTGGACAGGTCTGGCATGGGTGGTTCCCCCTCGTTCTTCGAAGTGACATGTGGGTGGTGCACACCCGAACACCTCCGTCACGGTGGTGATCGGGCATGCATCGAGAGTGCTCGGACCCCGCTGTGAATACATGCCCTCGTGCTGCGACCGCACGTGCGTGGGCGATCTCGTGTCGCTGGACCCCGGCAGGCCGACGCGCACCTCACATCGAGGCGACGATCGCCGTTGCCG
>DATFMD010000458.1:0-3197 GCA_035267125.1 Nitriliruptoraceae bacterium
CGCACTGACTAGGGTGGGTCACGGCTGCCGACGGCCCCGTCGTCACCTTCGGCCCAGGAGTGGCGCATGCGTCGACCCGTGGTGTGGGTGACCGAACACGTCCACGAGGACGCACTGCAGCGCCTGGCCGAATCCGCCGAGGTGCTGGGACCCGGGGAGATCAGCGCCGACCAACGCGACCGAGTCAACGGGGTGGTGGTTCGCTCGACCGTCGTGGACCGAGCCTTCATGGACACGCTGCCGGCGCTGCGCGCGATCGGCAAGCACGGAGCCGGCACGGACACCATCGACGTCGAGCTCGCCCGGCAACGAGGCATCCACGTCGACCGGGCTGCCGGGGCCAATGCCGAATCGGTCGCGGACCTGGCGGTCTGCCTTGCCCTGCTGCTGCTGCGCGCGCCTGACCACCACGATGCTGCCCTCCGACACGGTCGCCGCGTCCCGGTCGAGCAACGGACGGGCCACGAACTCGGTGAGCGTCACTGCGGCATCGCCGGACTGGGCGCGATCGGCTCCGCGGTGCGGCGGCGAATCGAGGCGTTCGGCCCCGACATCACTGCCTTCGACCCCGGCGTTGCGGACGAGGACTGGCCATCGGGGGTGGCGCGAGCGTCCGACATGGACGCCCTGCTGTCGGCGTGCGACCTCGTGTTCCTGCACCTGCCCCTGCTGCCAGCGACGCGGCACAGCATCGACGCCGCGGCGCTGGCTCGCATGCCCGCCGGCTCGATGCTCGTCAACTGCGCCCGCGGCGGCATCGTGGTCGAACAGGACCTGGCCGATGCACTCGCCAGCGGCCACATCGCGGGTGCCGCCTCCGACGTCTTCGAGCACGAGCCGCCGTCACCCGACAATCCGTTGTTCGCCGACGGCCTGCGCTTCATCGGCCTGCCTCACCAGGGGGCCGCGACACACGAGGGCCTGCGTCGGACCGGACTGATGATTGCCGACAAGCTCCTCGCCGCGCTGGACCAGCCCACCGACCACTGAACCGGGTCCCGGACCCGCAGCCCACCAGCAAGGAGACACCATGAGCATGGGATATCGCGTCGCCCGCAGGGAACGCAAGGTCGACGCCGACCGTGCAGCAGCCTTCATCGGGCTGCCCGTCGCCAACGTCAGCGACGTCATGGGCCGCATGTTCGCCGGGGGATCGGCGATTCGACCGATCCACCTGGAGCCATTCCAGGTGGCCGGACCCGCCCTGACGGTGCGCTCGCGACCCGGTGACAACCTGATGTTCCACCACGCGCTCGACATCGCCGAGCCCGGCGACGTCATCGTCGTGGACGCCGGCGGCGACACCACGAACGCGCTCATGGGCGAGATCATGGTCGGCATCGCGATTCGGAACCAGGTGGCAGCCATCGTGGTGGACGGGGCCATCCGGGACCGTGACGAGATCCGTTCGATGGGCTTCCCGCTCTACGCCCGGGGGATCACCCACCGTGGCCCCTACAAGGACGGCCCCGGAGAGGTCAACGTGCCCATCACCATCGACGGCATGGTGGTCAACCCCGGTGACCTGGTCCTGGGCGACGGGGACGGCGTGCTGGCCGTGCCCTACGACCACGTCGACGAGGTGCTCGCAGCGGCACAGGACAAGTCCGCGCTCGAGGAACGCCAGATCGCATCGATCGAGGACGGCACCCTGGACCGGTCATGGGTCATGGAGAAGCTGGTCGCAGGCGGCTGCACCTTCGAGTGAGCCCGTGATCCGGAGTCGTCAGGGCATGTCGCGCAATGCGGCCACACGTGGTCCCGCGTCCCATGGATCGTCCGGCAACTGCGCCAGCGTTCGATAGCTGCGGCGGGCAGCCTCGACGTCCCCGTCGGCCTCGGCGAGTTCCGCGATCAGCCAGTCCAGCCGTTGCCCCGGTTCGTCGCCTGCCCGCCGCACCAGGTCGGCATCGACGCGGCGCAGCACTGCCCGGGCACCGGCGACGTCACCGGCGTCGCGCACGGCGCCCGCCCACACGAGCACGCCTTCCAGTTGCCGCTCGGGGTGGACACCGTCGGCTGCCAGCAACCCCTGCACCTCGGCCGCAACCTCGTCGACGGGATGGTCGAGCCCACGCAGGCAGTCCGCGATCAGGTGGTCCTGGTCGTGACTGGCCGCCATGCGACGAAACGTGCGCAGTTCGTTGAGGGCATCCCGGTAGTTGCCCTCCTGGTAGTGGGCGACGCCCAGGGCCTCACGGAGCTCCGGGACTCGGGCCGCGTGCCCCTTGGCCCATGCCAGCAACGGCACGGCCTCGCCACCCCGGCCCTGGTCGATCAACTCACCGGCCATCGTCAGTGCCCGTTGCACGTCGATCGACCGATCTGGGTCCTTGACCTGGTTGTCGATCGAGCGTCGGACGCCCCTGGGCAGGTGCACGCGCACGTCATCGGGGATGTTGGGGCGTGGCATCGGCCGGGGTCCGGACGGGCGAATCTCGTCGCCGTCGCGACGCAGCGCCGCCGCCGAGGCGGGACGTGCCCGCTGCGGGCGGAACGGCTTGCTGGGTGTGTCAGCCATCGAAGGGCGTCCTTGCACTGGGCACCGAAACACGACAAAGGCGCCGCCGTCAGACCATGTGGTCCAACAACGACGCCTTTGCCTTGAAAGGATCCCGCGGTGACCTACTCTCCCACTGGGTTGCCCCGGCAGTACCATCGGCGCTGAAGAGCTTAACTTCCGGGTTCGGAATGTGACCGGGTGTGACCTCTTCGCCAAGACCACGGGAAATCTGCTTGCCCTGGTGGGCAAGGTGGAGCCTGCGTACAGGCCCCATCTGGTCTTGAGATCTTTGTGTGGGTCGTCCATGTGCTGCCACATGTCGACCGTTTTCATGTCCAACGCATCCCTGGGGACGCGTGTGAACTTCATAGCGAGCGCGAGCGCAAACGGCAAGTCCTCGGACTATTAGTACCGGTCGGCTGCACACATTGCTGTGCTTCCACCTCCGGCCTATCAACCCAGTCGTCTGGCTGGGGTCCTTACTCCCTTGTAGGGATGGGTAATCACATCTCCAGGTGGGCTTCGTGCTTAGATGCTTTCAGCGCTTATCCCGACCGCACGTAGCAAACCGGCCATGCTCCTGGCGGAACAACCGGCACACCAGAGGTACGTCCACCCCGGTCCTCTCGTACTAGGGGCAGATCCTGTCAAATTACCAACGCGCGCAGCGGATAGAGACCGAACTGTCTCACGA
>DATFMD010000459.1:0-3546 GCA_035267125.1 Nitriliruptoraceae bacterium
CCAGGACTGTGACGAGTTGCGCATCGACCTCGACCCCTCACCGGGCACGACCTTCGACATGGTGCGTGAGACCGCCGCCGAGGTGCGGGACTTCCTGGCCGACGAGGGCATCGTCAGTTGGCCCAAGACCACAGGGTCGAAGGGCCTGCACGTCTACGCGCGCGTCGAGCCGGGGTGGGATTCCTACGACGTGCGACGTGCCGCCGTCGTGGTTGCCCGCCAGGTCGCGTCCCGACGGCCCGACCTGGTCACCGACAAGTGGTGGAAGGAGGAACGGGGTGAACGGATCTTCGTCGACTTCAACCAGAATGCACCGCACAAGAACGTCTTCGGGGCGTGGTGTGTCAGGCCCAGGGTCGGCGCCCAGGTGTCGACACCGTTCGACTGGGACGAACTCGACGCCGTCGACCCCGAAGTCCTGACCATGGACACCGTGCCCCAGCGCGTCGTCGAGGATGGTGATCCATGGGCGGGGATCGACGACGCACCGCAGTCAATTGCACCCCTCGTGGAACGCTTCCACGCCGATCTCGCCGCAGGGATCCCCGACGCGCCATGGCCGCCCGTCTATCCCAAGCAGCCCGACGAAGCGCCCCGAGTCGCCCCGAGCCGGGCACGAACGGACCCGTGAGTCGCAGGGGAGTGTGGGTCGGCGTCCGTGCGACGCCGGCCGTCCTCATCGTGTCCCGGCCCGTGCCCGTGCGAGCGTCTCCTCCGGCAGGTCGGTGCCGGCAGTCAGGACGTGGGCTGCCACGTCGTCACCACGCACCAGGCGCATCACGTCGGCAACGGTCACGTCGTGGTCCGGTCGCGAGACCACCTCCACGGGGTCGCCCGCACGGACAGAGCCGGCGGTGACGATGCGCAGGTAGGCGCCGGGGCGGCCTGCCTGCAGGAATGTCGCGGTGAAGGTGTCCTGCATGCGCCAATCGAGCTTCGCGCACGGGATGCGTGGCGCCCTGACCTCCAACTCGAGGTCCTTGCCGATCCGCCAGGTCTCTCCGATGCGGGCTCCGTCGACGTCGACGCCGGCAAGGGTCAGGTTCTCGCCGAAGAACCCGTTCGGCAGGCGCTGGTCGCGCTCGCGTTCCCACCAGTCGTACGAGGCCCGGTCGTATGCGTACACCGCCTGGTCGCGTCCGCCGTGGTGCACCGTGTTGGCCTGGGCGTCCCCGTCGACCAACACGCCGTCGATGTGGGTCGGCCCATCCACCGCGGTCTTCACGATGGCGGTGTCGGTGAGACGACCGCCGATCATGAACGTCTGGACGGTTCCGACGTTGACCTGCAGCAACGTGCCCATGGTGTCCTCCATCGCGCCGTGGCTGCAGTGTGGCACAGTTGGAGTGCGCGGGGCCAGACCAGGTCTCCGCCGTTGTGTCGTCCCGGGCATCGCTACCGTTGTGGCCACGCGATCCAAGGACCGAACCCATGGCAACAGTGACCTTCACACGCCGCGGTGACAAGAAGATCGGCGCGCTCAGCAAGATCCACGTGTCAGTCGACGGCACGTCCGTCGGCAAGCTCAGGAACGGCCACACCGCCGAGGCGGATCTCGCTCCGGGGGAGCACACGGTGGAAGCGACCTTGATGGGGTCGGGCGACCTCACCACGACCATCGACGTCCCTGAAGAGGGAGCTGCCTACAACGTCGGATTCGAGACGGTGACCTTCTCCGACGTCAGGGGCGGCGCCAAGCCCGCGGTGGAGCTCTGGCCCGCATAGCGGCGTCGATGGCGCCACTGCTTCGTCGGTGGTCCATGTCGAGACCCCGCCGGCGCCGTGTGACCGGGGCGCTCATCCTCGTGAGGAGATCCTGATGTCGGAGCAGGCCTACTTCGTTGGTCCCGAGACAGTCGGCCCTGGAGTGCTGGTGTTGCCCTCGTGGTGGGGTGGGGACTTCCCGCTGCGCCGACGCGCTGACGCGCTCGCAGACGAGGGGTTCACCGCGCTGGTCCCTGACCTCAACTTCGGAGCCCGGCCGACCACCCTGGACGAAGCCGAGGCGCTGCTGGCCGAGGCCGACCCGGACCGGTTGGACCGGGCGGTGCAGGCATCGGCGGGATTGCTCGCCGACCGTTCTGCGGCCGCCCGCATCGCCGTCGTCGGCTTCGGAATGGGGGGTTCGTTGGCCCTGTGGCTGTCGGTGCGGCGACCCGACCTGGTGGCGGCCTGCGTCTCGGTGTACGGCAACCAGTCGATCGACTTCGCGGGTGCGGACGCCCGCTACCAACTGCACTTCGCGGCCGATGACCCGTTCATCTCCGATGATGATGCCACCTTCCTCGAGGCCACCATGCGCATGGAGGACCTGGAGGTCGAGGTCGTGACCCATGGCGACACCGTTGCGGGCTTCGCCGACGAGTCGGGGCCCCACTTCGACGAACAGGCCACCACGCGGTTGTGGGAGCAAGTCGTCGCGTTCCTCCACATGAACCACCCGACGACCTCGGTCGACTCGGCCCCGGAGGCCGACTGAGGCGGGCGGGTCATCACCGTCGGATGACGCACCGCATGGCCAGCCATTACCGTCTGGCGTGACGACTCCGGGCCCGGTGCCGGTGCCCCGACCCAAAGGCCTGCACGATGACTTCCCACAACGACTCAACCCGCGATGCCGAGCGCCTGGCCGCTGGCCAGGACGACGCCGTCGATCCCGACAGCGTCGAGCCCACGAACACGGTGATCGGAGTGGTGCCGCGGTCCGGTGACGCCGACCAGGCCGTTGCTGCCCTCGAGGACATCGGGATCGACTCCGGTCGCATCCGACGACTGCAGGGCAAGGCCGGGATTGCCGCGCTCGAGCCTGACGGCAACCGCGTGGTCGAGAAGCTGGGCAGTCTTCTGAGCGAGGCAACCGAGTTTCGCGACCAGCTGATTCGCGCCCTGTCGCGGGGGCAGTGTGCGATCATGGTCACCGAGGTCGACGACGACTTCGGCCACGAGTTGCGGATTAGGATGCAGGATGTCGGGCTGGAAGACGTCCACCACTTCGGCGACTGGGTCGCCGAGTAGAACCGGCGGCCCACGGTCGGCAGTGACGATCGCAAGCCCGATCGCAGGCTGTCGTTCGACAGCTCCCGGTCGGCAACCCCTTGGAGGTCAATCGTGAACACCGCCCCGACCCGTCCCTCTCGCCGTGCTGTCTCGTTCCTTGGTGTCGTGATCGCCCTTGCCGTGGCCGCAGCCGGGTGTGGCGACGAGGAGCCTGGCGACGGCGGCCAGGAGCTCGCGAACCCGGCAGCCGTGTTCTGCGAGGAACAGGGTGGCGAGGCAGAACTGGACACCGGGCTGTGCCTGCTGGCCGACGGGAGCAGCGTCGACCAGTGGGAGTACTACCGGGCGAATGCGGAGAATCCCTCTGGTTCGCCGACGTAGCCAACCGTCGTCGTCTGGACGCTGTGTGGGGCCCGGCGATAGCATGACCAGCCGCATGGAGGGATCGCATAGTCCGGCCGAGTGCGCTCGATTCGAAATCGAGTAGGCCTTCACAGGTCTCGAGGGTTCGAATCCCTCTCCCTCCGCCAAGTCTGGGAGCTGACGATC
>DATFMD010000460.1:0-25051 GCA_035267125.1 Nitriliruptoraceae bacterium
AGGTGCGCCTCGAGTTCTCGCCGGTCGATGTCGGCCACGGTGCCGGGGTGGTCGTTGTCGTCCAGCCAGTCAGCCAGCTTCTCGCCGGACAGCATGTAGCCCTTGATTGTGTTGGGGGCTTTGTTGGTCGCCAGTAGCGAAATGCGCCATGATCGCAGGTTGCCCCGTAGGGTCGTGTAGTCGTCCACGGCGTTCCTGCTTCCACTCGGCTCGCTAATAGTGTAGTCTCGAAGCGCTGTGCTAGACAGCAACCTCAACGCGAGGAACCGAAAACAGCAGACAATCGCCTCAAAACAAGCAATATCACGGGCCTGTAGCTCAGCTGGTCAGAGCAGACGACTCATAATCGTTTGGTCGTGGGTTCAAGTCCCACCGGGCCCACTGATGTGTGACTCGCGGACGCACATTTCGGCCGACCGGCGGCACCGTACTTCCCGAGCAGTCCTGCGCGGGCTGGGTGTGTAGTCTCTGGCCGTTGCCTGGGTCGACTGTCAGCGACTCACAACCGCCACCCGCCGCAACGGAATCGAAGGCCCCTCCATGACCTCGAACTTGATCGAATCTGTCGAAGCTGGAGGGCCACCGCCACACTGGTTGTGGCGTCTGCCGTTCTCGATCGGCATGGTGCAGGTCCTGTTCGGCATCGCCGTGTTGGTGTGGCCGGGCGTCACCTTGAACGTCGTTGCGATCCTGATCGGGCTGAACCTTGCCATCGGCGGTGTCCTGCGCCTGGCGATGGCAGCGGTGGACGCGAACCATGAGGGCCGTGGGGTCATGGTGATCTGGGCGCTCCTGAGTGTGCTGGCCGGAATCGTGATCATGCGCGCGCCAGAGCAGAGCCTCGCATTGATCGTGATCGTGCTCGGATCCTTCTGGGTGGTGTGGGGACTCATCGAGGCATTCGTGGCAATGACGCCCGGGGCCCGCGGTTCCCGGGGAGCGTTGTTCTTCGAGGCGGCCCTCGCCATCGTCGCCGGCATGGTCCTGCTGGCATGGCCCACCCCGTCGCTCACCGTGATCGTGTGGATTGCCGGCCTGGGCTTCATCGTGGTCGGATCGCTGGCCATGGCCGTCGGATGGACACTGCGTGCGGCCATCAACGACTACGAGGCACTCGCCACCTGATCGTCGCGCTCCCGGTCCCACTCCGGCGTGAAGCGCATGTGTGCTGTTCACTGGGCAGTGTCCTGCGACGTCGACCCGGGGGAGCGCGTGCACGACACCCAGCTGCTGGCACTGGCTGCAATCGTCGTGTTGGCGGTCGGGGGCCAGGTCCTGGCCACCAAGCTGCGGGTTCCTTCGATCCTGGTCCTGCTCGTTCTCGGGCTGCTGGTCGGTCCGGTCACGGGCTTGCTCGATCCGGACGCGTTGTTGGGCGAACTGATCTTCCCGGTCGTGGCGCTGGCCGTCTCGATCATCCTGTTCGAAGGCGGCCTGCTGCTCAACCTCGAGGAGTTGCGCGGCGACACGTCGAAGGTCGTGCGACGCCTGCTCCTGATCGGGGTGCCGGTGACGGCGATCTCGGGGGCCGTGGCGGCACGCACCGTGCTCGGGATCAGTACCCCGGTCGCCGCGATCCTGGGGGCCGTGCTGACCGTGTCGGGGCCCACTGTCGTCCTGCCGCTGCTGCGATTCATCCGCCCCACCGAACGGGTCGAGGTCACCCTCAAGTGGGAGGGCATCTTCGTGGATGCCATCGGGGCGGCGCTGACCGTGTTTGCCTTCGAGGCCGTGCGTGCCACCGGTGATGCCCCGGCCGTCCCCGAGGCCATCCTGCAGGTGCTGATCACGTTGCTGATCGGCGGCGTGGTCGGCGTGGCGGGGGCATGGGTGCTGGTACTGGCGCTGGACGCGGACCTGGTGGACGAACCGATCGAGGCGGCCGTCACCATCATGATCGTGATCGCCGCGTTCGTCGGTGCGAACCTGGTGCGTGCCGAGTCCGGACTGTTCACGGCGATCATCATGGGCGTGGTGTTGGCGAACCAGCACCGGATCGCCGTCGACCGGATCGCCGAGTTCAAGGAAACGCTCGGGATGGTGCTCACCGGCGTCCTGTTCATCCTGCTGTCTGCCCGTCTCGACCTGGAGGCGATGCGCCGAGAGTTGCCTGCAGCCCTTGTCCTGACCGCGATCCTGGTGATCGTTGTGCGACCAGTCGCGACGATGCTGGCCACTGTCGGATCGGACTTTTCGCGATCGGAGCGTGGCCTGGTCGGGTGGATGGCTCCTCGCGGCATCGTCGCGGCGGCCACTGCGTCCCTGTTCGCCTTCGAACTGGGTGAGTCTGACGTGGCCGACGTCGACCGCCTGGTCCCGTTGACGTTCCTCGTGATCCTGCTCACCGTGACGATCTATGGCCTCACGGGCAGACCGGTGGCGCGAATGCTGGGTGTCGCCGGTGGCCAGGATGATGACGCACCGGGCGATGGCGAGCCAGGTGGGGCCGACACGGACGACACGTCCGAGCGGGCCGGCACCAACGCAGACGATGGCGCGAGCGGGGATGATGGCCCCCGGGACGATGGCCCCCGGGACGATGGCGCGGGTGCCACCGTTGCCGACGGCCCCGAAGGCCACGACGCCGGCGACGTCGACGCGAACGCCGACGACGGGGACCCGGCACCGAAGGCGGCCGCCAAGGAGGTCGCACGCGGCCTTGGGTTGGACCCCGACAGCGACTGAACCCGCCCGGCGGCCTCAGGCGGTGACGATCATGTCGTGCGCCCTCCGGGCGCATTGCAGGTGCTCGCTGCGCGCCCGACTGCGTCGACCGCCATGTCGTTCATGCCGTGACGATCTTGTCGAGGGTCAGTTCTGGATGATCGCGCTCGATGCGCTCGACCTGCCATCGGTCCCGGAACAGGGCGATCGGCATCCCCGACGCGCGGCGATAGACCTCGACGTCGCGCATCCGGCGGAGGCGGTCCACGGCCTCCTCGTCGGTCCGACGCGCCTCGTTCCACGCAGTCGGCTCGATGCGCAGTGGCGACCCGAACTCGTTGTCCATCCGCCATGCGGCGACTTCGAACTGCAGTGCGCCCACGGCGGCCAGGACCGGTGCCTGGTCGCCCAGTTCCGGATGGCGCAGGACCTGGATGACGCCTTCCTGGTCGAGTTGGTCCAGCCCCGTGCGAAACTGCTTGACGCGGGATCGGTCGCCGGGCGTGGCGACTCGGAAGTGCTCCGGCGTGAAGACCGGCATCGGGGGAAACGTGATCGGGGTGCCGTCGTGCAGCGAGTCCCCGATGCGCAGGTCGGTGGCGTTCACGAGGCCGACCACGTCACCGGGAAAGGCTTCGTCGACGGTCACGCGCTCCTGCCCGAAGACCTGGTGGGCGTACTTGGCGGCCATCTTGCGCCCCGAGCGGGTGCACACCAGTTGCGCGTCACGTTCGAATCTGCCCGAACAGATGCGCACGAACGCGATGCGGTCACGATGGCGTGGATCCATGTTGGCCTGGACCTTGAAGACGAACCCCGAGAACGGCGAGTCGACGGGACGCAGCGTGCCGTCGACGTCGTGGCGAGGCAGCGGCGGCGGTGCCATGGTGGCAATGGCGTCCAGAAGCGGTTGGACGCCGAACGAGTTGAGGGCGGAACCGAAGAACACCGGGGTCGACGCACCGGCCAGGAAGGTCTCCTGGTCGTGGTCCTGGCCCAACTCGTCCAGCAACAGGAGTTCGTCGTCGATGGCGTCGCCGCCGGAGACACTGTCGCGCTGCCATGGCTCCGTGGCGGCGGCTTCGCGACGGGTGTTGGAGCCGTCCGCGGACCAGCGCGAGAAGACCCCGTCGCGACGGTCGACGACTCCCTGGAAGCCACCGTCGTGCGTCTTGACCGGCCACGTGATCGGGGTCGCGACGATGTCGAGTTGCTCCTCGATGTCGTCGAGCAGGGCGAGCGGGTCCAGCGACGGCCGGTCCATCTTGTTGATGAAGGTCACCAACGGTGTGCCGCGACGCGCACACACCTCGAACAGCTTCTTCGTCTGTGGTTCGACACCGGCGGAGGCGTCCAACACCATGATCGCGGCGTCGACGCCTGACAGGACCCGGTAGGTGTCTTCGGAGAAGTCGCGGTGACCGGGTGTGTCGAGCAGGTTGTAGGCCAGCTCGCCATGGTCGAAGCGCATCACCGTCGACGAGATCGAGATGCCCCGATCCTGCTCCATCTGCATCCAGTCCGAACGTGCCGTGCGCTCGACCTTGCGCGACTTGACGGCGCCGGCTTCGGCGATCGCGCCGGCATAGAGCAGGAACTTCTCGGTCAGGGTGGTCTTGCCGGCGTCGGGGTGCGAGATGATCGCGAACGTGCGGCGACGCGCAGCCTCCTGGGCAACACGAGTGTCGGCGGGCACGGGCAGGACCTTTCGGCATGCACGCGACTGCGCTGACCGAAGGTGGTCGCCGCGGCGAACCCAAGAGCGGTGGCAGGGGAGGAGTGCTGCGCGTGCAATCGACGGAAACGGAGTGAGTGGCTGCCAACGGTATCGTCCGGTCCGTGGGTGCCCGTCGCCCGAGGCTGGCGACGCCGGATCGGTCGAGAACAGCCGGGCAGGGCCGAGATCCAGTCCACGGCGACTGGAGGACAGCCGAGGACGGAGAGTTGGTGCAGCTGTCACGGAATGCACATCGCGCGATTGCCGCGCAGCCTCCTCGCCTGCGCGGGACGATCCACCTTGCCGCCGCCATCGGCATGGTGCCGATCGGGATCGTGGCCGTGGCCGTTTCTCGTCCCGGCATCCATCGTTTCGCGGTCGCGATCTACGTCGTGGCGAGCGTCGTGATGCTGGGCCTGTCCGCCGCCATGCATCGCAGGCGTCGTGACTTGCGGGGGACCGAGCGGTGGGTGCGTCTCGACCACACGGGCATCTACCTCATGATTGCCACGGCAGTCACGTCGGTGGCGTTGGTGGGGATGACGGCCCCGTGGCGAAACTGGGTGATTGCGGCGTCGTGGCTGCTCGCCGGGTTCGGCCTGGTGGTCGAGTGGCTGCCGCGCGCAACCCCGCGGGGCTTCGCCCACACCATGTTCCTGGTGAACGGGTGGCTGGCCGTCGTGATGGTGTGGCAGTTGTGGCAACTGCCCCAGGTTGGTCGCGATGCCGTGGCATGGCTGCTCGCAGGCGGTCTGTGCTACACCCTCGGAGCCGTGGTGGTGGCGGTGCGCAGGCCAGATCCGTGGCCGGCGGTGTTCGGCTACCACGAGATCTGGCACGCAATGGTCGTCATCGCGGTGCTGTGTCACCTGTGGTTGATCACCGTCGTGCTGGCCCAGGGCATCGACCTGGCTCCCGCGTGACCACGCGGTCCCGCCTGCCTTCGAGCCGGGAGTCTCGATGCGCCCAACCCCGATGCCTCCAACCCGATGCCTCCAACCCGATGCCTCCCACCCCGATACCAGGAACCCCGATGCCAGGAACGCCGATGCCAGGAACCCCGATGTCCGATGCCGCGAACCGCGACTCCTCAGACGATGTGGTGCGCATCACGATCAACGGCCACACGCCCCGCGTCGACCCGGACGCCTTCGTGGCGCCCGGGGTCGTCCTGGCCGGCAACATCGAGGTGGCCGCCGGCGCGTCGATCTGGTTCGGGTCGGTGTTGCGGGCTGAGGTGGGCCGGATCGTGATCGGGGCCGACAGCAACCTGCAGGACGGCACGGTCGTGCACGCCGATCCCGACTTCGACGTCATCGTCGGTGAGCGGGTCACGGTCGGGCACCGCGTGATGCTGCATGGCTGCACCATCGGCGACGACGTCCTGGTCGGCATGGCCGCGACAGTGCTCAACGGTGCCGACGTCGGGGCCCGGTCACTGGTCGGGGCGGGTTCCGTGGTCACCGAGGGCACGGTGGTCGACCAGGACACCGTGGTCGTCGGCACCCCTGCCAAGCCCCGGGACCTGCAGTTGCCCGACGTCCCCCGGCCCAACGTCGCCGGCTACGTCCACCTCAGCCGGCTCTACCGAGACGCGCTGGAGCATGCGCACCTCCGATGAGGTGACGTCCTCCCCATGGCGGCGTTGGCGTGCGGCCGGCCCCAGCCTGTCGAAGTACGCTGGTGGGTCGACCACGCGAGGACCTGGCACCTGTGACATCTGTTGGCGACCACCGCGCGCTTCACCTGACGTTCGTGCCCGATGACACCACGCCCGCCGCGGGAGCGTTCGCGGCCTGGGGCTGCGACCAGTTGCGCGACCACCTCGACGTGCTCGGCCTGCCCGCTGGCGAAGCCGGCGACATCGACCATGCCCTGGGGTCGGCACCGGCTCGGCTGTTGCCGCTGGTCGCCACCCTCCGGCGCCTCGCCGAGATGCCCACTGCGGACGCGTGGCCCCAGTGGTCGCGGCCCAGCGACACCGTGCTGGCGTGGAGCCTGGCTGCCAAGTTCGCCCTCGAACTGGTCACGGAGGGACGGTTGCTGCCGATCTTCGTGGCCACGACCGCGCCCGACACCGCCATCGCCCACTGGATTGCCGTGGCTGCGTCGGACGGGCGTCGTGAGGCACTTGCCGACATGTTGCCGCCGGCCGCACACGCGTTGATCGTCGACGATCGACCGCTGCCAGCCCTGCCGGCGGTCGACGCCTTCCTGGACGCGGTCGCCGATGCCTGTGGCCGGGCGGGCCACCGTCCCGTCCCCAAACCCAACCGGCGGCGCTCGGCTCGACCGTTCATCGAACTGGCCACCGAGGCGTTGGTGGGTCGTGATCCCGTCGTGGCGCCGCTGCGCCGGCCGTCCGATGACCTGGCCGCCGACGTCGTGGACTGGCTCCAACCGGCACGTGGGGACCTCGCCCGCGCAGACCTGCGATTGGCAGTGCGCCTCGTGCCCCCGATCATTCCGGATGACCAGGACGACCGACCGTTGGTGACCACCGACGAACCGTGGCGACTCGACCTGCTCCTGCAGTCCGTGCGCAATCCCGAGGACGTGGTCGCGGCAGCGCCGGTGTGGGACGGGACGGCCACGGAACTGGGCGGGCAGGCACTCGCTGGTGCCCAGGCCATCCTCGTGCGCGGACTGGTCGATGCCGCCGCCGTGTTCTCGCCGCTCGACCGGGCGTTGGGGGAGCGGCGACCGGACCATGTCGAACTGACGTCGGCCGAGGCGGCCGCGCTGCTCGGCGACGGCATCACCGAACTGACCGAGGCCGGGATCGGCGTCCTGGTGCCGCCGGAACTGCGTGAGGTGCATGGCCAGCGGTTGCGGGTGCGGCTCCGGATCGGTCAGACCACGCCCGTGTCCGGTCGCCTGGACTCGACCGGGTTCCTGGACCAGCGTTCCCTGGTCGGCTTCGTCCACGAGGCTGCGCTTGGCGACGATGCCCTGTCGGAGCAGGAGTTCGCCGACGTCATGCAACTGCAACGCTCACTGGTGCGATGGCGAGGCCGCTGGGTGCGCATCGACCGCGACGAGGCATCCCGCGTCGACGACGCCGTCGGCACCACCGGGACGATGGAGTTGACCGAGGCGGTCGCGGCCGCGCTGGCCGGACAGGCCCATCGCGACGACGAGGACATCGACGTCATTGCCGTGGGCGACGTCGCCGACCTGGTGGCGCGCCTGCAGACCGTGCCGCCGCCCGCGCAGGCGCGCATCGTCGCCATCGACGGGACCCTTCGCGACTACCAGCAGCGTGGCGTGGCCTGGATGCAGCAGATGGCCGACATGGGCGCGGGAGGTGTCCTGGCCGACGAGATGGGCCTGGGCAAGACCATCATGGCGATCGCCTTGCTGACCTCGCGAGACCAGGACCGCCCGCACCTGGTCGTCACGCCGACCTCGGTGGTGGGCAACTGGGAGCGCGAGTTGAAGCGCTTCGCACCGGCGGTGCCGGTCATCCGACACCACGGGCCGGATCGACCCGTGTCGCCGCGGCAGATCCCCCCTGCCCACGTCGTGCTCACCTCCTATGCGCTGTTGCGACGGGACCAGTCGCTGCTGTCCTCGGTCGACTGGGACGTCGTGATCTTCGACGAGGCCCAGCAGATCAAGAACGCCGGTTCCCAGGGCGCCAAGGCGGCCCGCCTGCTGCCGGCTCGTGCGCGCTTCGCGTTGACCGGCACGCCCATCGAGAACCGGCTGGGCGAACTGTGGGCCATCCTCGACCTCACGAACCCGGGGATGCTGGGACCACAGCGGCGCTTCACCCGGCGGTATGCGGTCCCGATCGAGCGGTGGCGTGACCAGGAGGCTGCAGCCCGCCTGCGTCGCCTGATCGCCCCGTTCGTGATCCGTCGACGCAAGGACGATCCGGACGTTGCCGTCGACCTGCCTGCCAAGCAGGAGCTCACGGTCACAACGACCCTGACACGCGAGCAGGCCCAGCTGTACCAGCGCACCATCGACGAGGCGTTCGAGTCCGGGCTGGGTGCGACCGCGTTCGAGCGGCGCGGGAGGATCCTGGCACTGCTGACCAAGCTCAAGCAGATCTGCAACCATCCGCGCCACTTCCTGCGTGATGGGGGGCCGTTGGTCGGGCGTTCCGGCAAGCTCGACCGCGCCACCGGCCTGCTCGAGGAGGTGGTTGCCAACGGGGACCACGCCCTGGTGTTCACCCAGTTCCGCGAGATGGGTGACCTGCTCGAGACCCACCTCGGTGAACAACTCGACCTGCCGAGCGTGCCGTTCCTGCACGGCGGCACCCCGATGGCCAAGCGCGAGGAGATGGTTGCCGACTTCCAGGACCGGCCGGATGCGCCACCGATCATGCTCGTGTCGCTGCGGGCGGGCGGGACCGGCCTCAACCTCACCAGGGCAACCCACGTGATGCACTACGACCGCTGGTGGAATCCGGCCGTGGAGGACCAGGCAACCGACCGTGTCCACCGCATCGGCCAGACCCGTTCGGTCACCGTGCATCGACTGGTGACGGCAGGCACGGTCGAGGAACGCATCAACGAGGTGTTGGAGCGAAAGCGCGCGATCGCCGATGCAGTCGTGGGCGAGTCGGAGGCGTGGATCACCGAACTCGGCGACGACGACGTCCGCGAACTGGTGAGCCTGGCCTCGGATGCCTACGACGACGAAGAGGAGGCGGCATGAACACGGCGGACGTGCTCGCAGCCGCCTGGCTGGACACCGTCGTCGGCGGGGATGCCGGTCGCCGGCGATGGCTGCAACGTGGGCGTGCCGGAGCTGGCCACCACGTCGACGCCCTGCGACTGGACGCCGGGTCCGCCCGGCTCCGTGTTCCCGTGACGCAGGGTCGTGCCCCCGAGGTCGTCGTGACCGTGGCCGAACTCACCGGTGCCGACTGGGACCGGGTCATCGAGGTCGCCGGACGCAACCTGCGCTCGACGGCCGACCTGCTGGCAGGCGACCTGCCCGAGGACCTCGCCGACACGGACCTGCTGGTCCCCGACGAGATCGTGGCCGTGTGCAGTGCCGACGTGGGCGACTGCCGTCACGTCGCGGTCGCCCACCACGTGATCGCCGAGGCAATTCGACGTGATCCGTTCCGCCTGCTGCAACTGCGTGGACATCGTCGCCAGAACCTGCTGACGGCGCTGCGACGCGCGCGTGGCGTCGTGCCGCCCGACACGGACGTGGAGGTCGACCTCTCGCGACCGTTCGAAGCGCGTGGCCCGTTGCGTCTGGAAGTCCATCCGCGCCCACCGGACGACGTCACGGCCCTGCTCGATCGTCTCGGACCGCCGCCCGACGTCGATGACCCCACGCCGATCGAGGAGGCCGTGCGCGACGCCGCGGTCATGGGATGGCGCCTGGCCGCGGGCGAGGGCGGGGACGTGGCCGACGACGAGGTCGTGTTGGCCGAGTTGCGCGCACAGCAGGTGACGTCGGCGGAGCGCCTGGCGGATGCGTTGGGCATGGACGCCGACGTGCTCGTCGACCAGTTGGATCGGCTCTACTCGGCCGGTGCCGTCCTGCGAATGGGCACGGGTGAGGCCGCGCGCTATCGCGCGGCCTGATCCGTGGTCCCGGTGTCCGGGCGATGCCCGGGTGCTGCTCAGTTGGGTTGCTGTGCCTGAAGGGTCACCTCGACCGTGGTCGACGTGCCGTCGGCGTGCGTCACGTCGAGGGTGACCACGTCACCCGGGTCGAGTCGGACGATGCGGGCCGCAAGTTCTGCGAAGTCCGTCACCGGTTCGTCGTTCACCGCGGTGATGACGTCGCCCGCGACCAGGCCGCCGTCGTCGGCAGCAGAGCCCGGCTGCACGGTGGCGATGGCCGCTCCCGTGGAACTCGGGTCGACGAAGCCGGCACCCGTGACGCCCAGGACCGGTTGGGTGACCGTTCCGTCATCCAGCAGGTCGACCACCACGTCGTCGATCGTGGCCGCGTCGATCGCGAACCCGATGCCCTCGGAGCCACCACTGGACGTGGCGATCACGGTGTTGATGCCCAGCAGCTGCCCGTCACCATTGACCAGCGCGCCACCCGAGTTGCCCGGGTTGATCGCGGCATCGGTCTGCACGAGGTTCGTCAGTGCACCCCCTTCGGTCGTCACGGTCCGCCCGAGCGCAGAGACGATCCCTGCCGTGACCGATCCGTCCAGGCCATAGGGTGATCCGATGGCCACGACCTGCTGGCCGATCTCGGCCGATTCCGTGGCCACGGCGATCGGATCGAGGGTCACGTCGACCCGCAGGACGGCCAGGTCGGCGGCTGGCCACGTTCCCACCACCTCGGCGTCCACCACCTGCCCGTCCGACGTCGTGATCGTGACCTCGCTGGCGTCGGCGACGACATGGTTGTTCGTCACGATGATGCCGTCGGCGTCCCACACGACGCCGGACCCAGAGCCTTGACCGGTCGGTCCGGCGACGTCGACGCGCACCACCGAGGGGGTCACCTCGGCGGCGACGAGTCTGGCGTCGAGCACGCTGGCGTCGGCGGGCGCAGCAACCTCCTGCGCGATGGGGGTCGCGGCGGTGGTCGCCGGATTCGAGGTACGAGCCACCATGGCTGCAGTCGGCGCGGCCACTGCAGCGCCGGACAGGCCGGCCACCACGGCGACGGCGACCATCCGGCGGCGACCGCCACGTCGTCCGTCCGAATCGGGCTGGGGCGCAGATGCCTCGCGGACGGCTTCGATGTCGACTGGCTGCGTGTCACCGCGGCGGTCTTCGTCGAACGAGGGCCAGGATCGCATGTCGGGGGCAGGAGGGGGGCCGTGGGTCGTCGGGGTGGCCATTTGTCATGCTCCTTGGTAGGTGTGGTGTCCGGGCGAAGAGGGGCCGGGACGGGGTGTGTCCGGCGCTGGTGGCCGACGATATGGGCGTGGTCTGAGAGCAACCTGAGACGACCGGTGGGGTGGGCTCGACACCCACGAGGACTGCGGTGTGCTCGTCGTCGCGGGTGCCCGGACGGGATCGGTGGTGTCCCCCCCGATGGAATGGCCCGGCCGCGATCGCGGTTGCATCATGCGAATCGTCCCGACGCCGATCACTCGGCTGGCACCGTCCGCATCCATGAACCGGGAGCACGATGACCGTCCTCGACAGCCCCACCGACTCGCGACACGCACAGGTGCGCCGCCGTCCTCCGCGCTGGGAGGCCGCACTGTCCGGCGTGGCGGGCGCCGGCCTCGCCCTTGGGCTGACGGAGCTGGCTGCCGGGCTGTTCGACGGCATGCCGTCGTTGTTGGACTCGGTGGCGGCACAGGTCATCCAGGTCCTGCCGGGTGGACTGCTGACGTGGGGCATCGAGACCTTCGGAGAGTCGGATCGAGCTGTCATCGGCACCTCGATCGCGCTGGTCGTCCTGCTCATCGGCGCGTTCGCAGGGCTGGCCCGCCGCGCCGGTCGCACCACGGACGTGGCGTTGTTCGGTGCGTTCGCGCTGCTCGGCGCGGGTGCCACGCTGGCCGACATCAACACGAACTTCCTGGTGGTCCTGCTCGTCGTTGCCGTGTCGGCAGGTGCCGGCTTCATGACCATGCGGTGGCTGATCGACGTGGCACCGCCGTCACCGTCCCCCGACCCGGTCGACGACGCGACCCCCGCCACTTCCGCCGGCGCCACCCCGCCGGCTGCACCCACCCCGCCGGCTCGCGCCGATGACGGTGACCACGGCGATGCGCCGAACGTGACCATCGATCGCCGCAAGTTCCTGGCGGCGGCCGGAGCCGTCGGCGGTGTGGCTGCGCTGGGCGTCGCGGGCGGGCGCGCTCTGGCAGGACGGTCCGTGGCCACGGCCGCAGGTCCCGTCAGCGTGTCATTGCCATCCGTGGCCGAACCGTTGCCACCAGTCAGTGCCGCAACGAGTTTCGACGTGGATGGGTTGTCGCCGCTGTTCGTTCCCAACGAGGACTTCTATCGCATCGACACGGCCGTCACCGGACCGCCTCGCGTCGACCTGTCCACGTGGGAAGTCCGCGTGCACGGCCAGGTTCGCAACGAGATCACCCTCAACTTCGACGACCTGGTCGATCGGGGGCTCATCGAAGCCGACGTCACCATCGCCTGCGTCAGCAACGAGGTCGGTGGGGGACTGGTCGGCAACGCCCGCTGGACCGGCGTTCCGTTGGCGCCGCTGCTCGAGGAGGCCGGGGTCCTGCCGGGCGGCGGGCAACTGGTCGGTCGCGCCGTCGACGGGTTCACCGTCGGCTTTCCCACCGAGATCGCCATGGATGGCCGTGACGCCATGATCGCCGTGGCCATGAATGGGGAACCACTCCCCGTCGAGCACGGGTTCCCGGCCAGGCTCATCATTCCGGGCCTGTTCGGCTACGTCTCGGCCACGAAGTGGCTCAGCGACATCGAACTGACCGGTTGGGACGACTTCGACGCCTACTGGGTGCCGCGTGGATGGTCCAAGGAGGGCCCGATCAAGACCCAGTCACGCATCGACACGCCGACGGGCAGTGTGGCGGAAGGTGAGGTCGTCGTTGCCGGTGTCGCGTGGGCGCCAACTCGCGGCATCGACCGCGTCGAGGTCCGCGTCGACGACGGGGACTGGGCCGAAGCCGAGTTGGCAGAAGCCGTCAACTCCACCACGTGGGTGCAGTGGCAGTTGCCGGTCACGCTGGACAGCGGCGGACACACCCTGACGGTTCGTGCCACGGACGGCACCGGGACGACCCAGTCACAGGACACCGTTGCGCCCCACCCCAATGGGGCCGAGGGCTGGCACAGCGTGCGCGTTCGGGTGGGTTGAGCCCCCCTCCGCGCCCGGCGCGAGCCCGTGGGCGAAGGTCCGTTCCGGTTCGTCGTGCGTCGGCGGGCACGCACGGCGATCGTGTGGGCGACGCTGGTCGTTATCCTGCGCGAACCACGTCTGCCTGCCCTTCTCGAGTTGTCCAATGTCCGTGTTGAGCCTGCACAGGGTGTCGAAGTCGTTCGGCGCCGTGCCACTGTTCGAGGACGTGTCGCTGCGCCTGGTCCCGGGCCGCCGCGTGGCGATCGTGGGAGCCAACGGTGCCGGCAAGACCACCCTGCTCGAGATCGTCCTGGGCATGGCCGACCCCGATTCCGGCGAGGTGTCGCGACCGCGTGACCTGCGTCTGGGCTACCTGCCGCAGGACATCTCCGAGACTGCCACCGGCACGGTGCTGGAGGAGACCGTGGCGGGTGCTGACCACCTGCTGGCCATGCGTGACCGCCTCGAACTGCTCGAACGCGACCTGTCCTCGGAGTCGGCGCAGGCCGCCTACGCCGACCTGCAGGTGCGCTTCGAGACCATGGGCGGCTACCGGCTGGAAGCCGACGCCCACCGGGTCCTGGCGGGGCTGGGGTTCGAGCCCGGCGACGCCGAGCGACCGGTGTCGTCGATGTCGGGTGGCTGGCGCATGCGCGTGGCGCTGGCCAGGCTGTTGCTGGGGCGTCCCGACGTCCTGGTGCTCGACGAACCGACCAACCACCTCGACGTCGAGTCGATCGCGTGGCTGGAGTCGGCGTTGCGGGCCTGGGAGGGTTCCATCCTGTTCGTGTCCCACGACCGCGACTTCATCGAGGCGGTCGCCGAGCGGGTCCTGGAGATCGCCGGTGGCAGCGCCCACGAGTACCTGGGTGGGTTCAACGACTTCCTCCGCCAGCGCGAGGAGCGACTGGTCACGTTGCGCGCCGCCCAGGCCAACCAGCAGCGCGAGATCGATGCCACGGAACGGTTCATCGAGCGGTTCCGCTACAAGGCCACCAAGGCTCGACAGGTCCAGTCGCGGGTCAAGGCCCTGGCGAAGGTCGAGCGCATCGACGTGCCGGACCTGGAAGCCCGTCGGTTGTCGTTCGGCTTCCCGGAACCGCCCCGCTCGGGTCGCGTCGTCGTGGAGATCGAGCATGCCGACGTGGGGCACGAGGACGATCCCGACGTGATCTCGGACGTCTCGCTGGTGGTGGAGCGCGGGGAGAAGATCGGCATCGTCGGGCCGAACGGTTCGGGCAAGTCCACCCTCGCGAAGTTGATCCTGGGACGCCTCCAGCCTCGCCGGGGCACGGTGACGATCGGTCACAACGTCTCGATCGCCACCTTCGACCAGCACCAGGTCGAGGTCCTGGACCTGGACGGCACGGTGCTGGGAGAGTTCTCCAAGGGGCTGTCGGAGGCGCACCGCGGTTCCAACCTGCGTACCCGACTCGGTGCCTTCGGCTTCACCGGCGACGACGCCGACCAACGCGTCGGCGACCTGTCGGGCGGTGAACGAACCCGGTTGGCGTTGGCCCGGGTGATGGCGGATCCGGTCAACCTCCTGGTCCTGGACGAACCCACCAACCACCTCGACATTCCGTCACGCGACGTCCTGGAGGATGCGCTGGCTGCCTACCCGGGCACGATCCTGTTGATCACCCACGATCGCCACGTGATTCGGAGTGTGGCCGAGCGCATCGTCGACGTCCGCCATGGCCGGGTGACCAACCACCCCGGGACCTTCGAGGAGTTCCTCGAGGCCCGCGGGGAGGCACCGGCGCCGACCGGGCCGCCCGACGAGGCCACCCACGAGCAACCCACGACCGTCCTGGACCGCGAACGGCAACGCGAGCAACGCGCCACACGCCGCCGACTCGAGAAGATGGTCGCCACGGCCGAGCGTGCCGTGTCCACGGCCGAGGCACAGGCAGCCGAACTGAACCGCCGTCTGGCCGATCCGGGCATCTACGACGACCATGAGCGGGCCCAGAAGCTCGTCGCCGCGCACGATGCTGCCAAGGATCGCTCGGTCCGTGCCATGCGGATCTGGGAGGATGCCCAGATGGAGTTGGAGGAGCTGCCGTGACCACCATCACCCCGGTGGTGGCGCGGAGCCTGCCCAAGGTCGCCCTCCACGACCACCTCGACGGTGGCCTGCGACCTGCCACGCTGGTTGACCTGGCCGGACCTGCCGGTGTCGAGTTGCCCACGACCGACCCCGGTGAGCTGGCCGCCCACCTGACCAGGGGAGCGTCGCGCCGCGACCTGGTGCTGTACCTGTCGGGCTTCGAGTCCACCGTGGGAGTGCTCCAGACCGCGGACGCCGTCGAGCGGGTTGCGCGTGAGGCGATCGAGGACCTGGCAGCCGACGGCGTGGTCTATGCCGAGCTGCGGTTCGCGCCGGAGCTCAACCTGGCGGGGGGCTTGACGCGTGACGACGTGCTGGAGGCAGCCCTGTCCGGGATGGCGGCCGGGCCGATCCCGTCGGGACTGATCGTCGACGGGATGCGGACCTCGAGTCCCGAGGTCGTGTCGGCGTCGGCGCGGGCCGCGGCGCGATGGGCTGATCGGGGCGTCGTCGGCTTCGACCTTGCCGGGGCCGAGGCCTGGCATCCGGCAGGTGTGCATGCGGAGGCCATCGGGATCGCGCGTGACGCCGGGCTTGGCCTGACCCTGCATGCCGGGGAGGCGGCCGGACCCCAGATGATCTCCGAGGCAGTGGAGCGATTCGGCGCCTCGCGCATCGGGCATGGGGTCACGCTGGCCGACGACATCGGCCCCGACGGCCAGTTCGGCCCCGTCGCGCGCCGCCTCCACGACCTGGGCGTGGTGCTGGAGGTGTGCCCGACTTCGAATGTCCACACAGGTGCAGTGGAATCGCTGGCCTCCCACCCGCTGCAGCGCTTCCGCGACCTGGGATTCGCCGTGACGATCAACACGGACAACCGCCTCATGAGCGACGTGACCATGAGTTCGGAGATCGCTGTCGTGGCGGCCGCGTTCGACTGGGACGCCGACGACGTCGTCGATGTCGCCCACACCGCGATGCGGGCCGCGTTCTGCGACGACGCCACCAGGGCAGCAGTCGAGGCCGAGATCACCGACCGCGCCCGCGCCGCAACCTGACCGGCCGCGGAGCCCTCAGCGAGCTTCCAGCGCGGTCTTTGTGGATGTTGTGAGCGCAGCGAGCAACTCCAGTGCGGCCGCGTGGTGTGGTGTTCGGAGGGTTCAACCCGTCGCCGGCCGCGCGTTCAGCGATCTTCCAGCGGCACGTAGTCCCGCTCGCCCGAGCCGTCGTAGATCTGGCGTGGGCGGGCAATCGCCTGGGCAGGGTCGAGCAGGTTTTCCTGCCAGTGGGCAAGCCACCCGGGGATCCGCCCGATGGCGAACAGCACCGGGAACATGGACGTCGGGAAGCCCATCGCCTGGTAGATGATGCCCGAGTAGAAGTCGACGTTGGGGTACAGCTTGCGCTCGACGAAGTACTCGTCCTCCAACGCGATCCTTTCGAGTTCGACCGCGATGTCGATCAGCGGATTCTTGCCCGTGACCTCGAAGACGTCGTGGGCGAGTTCCTTGATGACCTTCGCCCGCGGGTCGAAGTTCTTGTAGACACGGTGTCCGAAGCCCATGAGTCGGAATTCGCCGGCCTTTGCCCGTTCCACATACTCGGGGATGGCGTCGACCGACCCGATTTCCTCGAGCATGCGCAGCACGGCTTCGTTGGCGCCGCCGTGCTTGGGTCCGTACAGGGCTGCCGCAGCACCGGCCGAGGCCGAGTACGGGTCGGCGTCCGAGGACCCGATCACCCGCATCGCCGTCGTCGAGCAGTTCTGCTCGTGGTCGGCGTGCAGGATGAACAGCTTGTCCATGGCCTGTTCGAGGATGGGGTTGGGCTCGTAGCGCAACTCCGTGGTCTTGTACATCATGTTGAGGAAGTTGCCGGCGAAGGAGAGTTCGTTGTCCGGGTAGGACGGGCGCCAGCCGATCGAGTGGCGGTAGGCGAAGGCAGCCAGGGTCGGCAACTTGGCGATCAGCCGTGTCATCTGCAGGTGCCGGGTGTCCGCGTCGGTCGAGTCCTTGGCCTCGGGGTAGAAGGTCGAAAGCGCCCCGATCGTCGACACCAGCATCCCCATTGGGTGGGCGTCGTGGTGGAAGCCGTCGATGAAGGTCTTGATGTTCTCGTGGATGAAGGTGTGGTGGGTGATGTCGTAGGCCCACTGGTCGTAGTCGTCCTCGGCCGGCAGTTCTCCGTGGATCAGCAGGTAGGCGACCTCGAGGAAGTTGGACGACTCGGCGAGTTGCTCGATCGGGTAGCCCCGGTAGCGAAGGATGCCGGCGGCGCCGTCGATGTAGGTGATCTCGGAGCGGCACGATGCCGTGTTCTTGTAGCCGGGGTCGTAGGACAGCATCCCGAAATCGTCCTGGTCGACCTTGATCTGGCGCAGGTCCATGGCGCTGATCGTGTCGTCGGTGACATCGATCTCGTAGGTCTGACCGGTGCGATTGTCGGTGATGGTGAGCGTGTCCGCCATGGCGGTTCCTCTCGCGAGCAGGGAATGGGGCAAACCTGCAATCCACGCTACCGGCAGGCCGTCGCAGGTGCCGCTGGGCGTGGGGGACACGGACGGCTGTTCGGGCGATTTGTGAGCCCCCGCCGACGTGGCGCGCCGAGACCGCTGGTCTCGCCGTGCGTCAGTCCCGTACGGCCCGGTCGCGCACTCGGCCCAGCACGTCCGCCAACTGCCGAGCCTCGTCCCGCGTCATCGTCGAGGCGAACAGGTCGATGACGTCCTGGCGATGGGCCGGGACCGCAGCCTCGAGCGCCGCCAGCCCGGCGTCGGTGAGGACGGCGAACACGCCCCGGGCATCGGAGGTTGCCACCTCGCGCGTGACGAGTCCCCCGACCTCCATGCGGTCGATCAGTCGGGTCAGGCCCGACTTCGACAGCAGGACGCGTGTGGCCAGATCCTGCATTCTGATTCGTTGTTCGGTCGCTTCGGACAACTGGACGAGCACGTCGTACTGGTTCAGGGGCAGGTCACGTGTCGAAAGCCGGGACTCCACGGCATCGACCAGGCGCCTGTGGGCTTCGAGCAGCGTCCGGAACGCCTTGAGATGGTCGTCGTCGAGGGTGGAGCCCACCGGCGGTGCACCATCGGCGAGGTCCTTGGCCGGTCGCTGATCCCGCACTGTGGGCCTTTCCGGCTGTCTGGGCCTCTGGGCGGCGGACGCTAGCACACGCAAACACCTCGGTGCAGGATGCACCGAGGTGTTGTGGAGCGAGTCGGTACTACAGGTCCGAGGCTCGCAGGGTGCTGCGGCCATTGGCCTGGGCCCGGCCGGCGGCTGCCTTGAGCAGCTCGTGCACCTTGTCGTTCAGTGCATCCGGGACATCCGACGAGAGTCGGAGGTCGAGGCCCTTGACGGCCTCCTTGACCTTGCTGGTCACGATCACGTTTTCAGCCACGCGAGTTCCTTTCTCATGCGCTTGGGGCGCAGACTACGGCCTGACGACCGAGATTTCGCGCAAGGTATGCACGAACGGACAGTCATCGCCCCGAATTCGGGCTCGATGCAGTGGTCCCGCCGGACCTGGTGCCATGCCGCTCCTAGGCTCGTTGGTGGTGTTCCGCGACCGGGTGGGCACGACAACTGGAGTTGGGATGGAATCGACGCGCAACGTCGCCATCGTCACGGGCGCCGCATCGGGACTCGGCGCGGCCACGGTCGCAACGTTGGTTGGCGAGGGCAGGCAGGTGATCGGACTGGACCTGGACCGTCCGGGGGCAGGGGACGCGGTCGCCGCACTCGGCGCGACGTTCGTGGCCGGTGACGTCCGGGATGCGGACGCGGTGGGCCAGGCCGTGGCGCTCGCGACCGACGCCCACGGGCGCCTCGATGTGGCGGTCAACTGCGCCGGTGTCGCCACTCCCGGGCGCATCGTGGGACGCAAGGGACCGCACGACCTCGATGCCTTCGCGACGGTGATCGACATCAACGTGGTCGGTTCCTTCAACGTCATGCGCCTGGCCGCCGCTGCCATGATCGACAACGACCCCGTCGACGGGCATCGTGGCGTGATCGTGAACACGGCATCGATCGCCGCCATGGACGGACAATCCGGGCAGGCTGCGTACGCGGCCTCGAAGGGCGCGATCGCGTCACTGACCCTGCCTGCCGCCCGTGACCTTGCCCAGTGGGGCATCCGGTGCGTGGCGATCGCGCCGGGCGTGTTCGCCACCCCGATGGTGGCCGGCCTGCCCCAGGAGGCCATCGATGCACTGGCGGCCGAGGTTGCGCATCCAGCCCGCCTGGGGGAGCCCTCGGAATTCGCCGCCCTGGTGTCCCACGTCGTGGCCAACACCTACCTCAATGGCGAGGTCATCCGCCTTGACGGTGCGCTGCGCATGCGATGACCGTCGGACCCACCCACGGCATGGTTCCCGCAGGTCCCGGTGCGCGTCACCTCAACGATCAACCCACTCGATGATCAACCCATGAGGGGATGCCCTCGTCGAAGGCGACGTGCAGCCCGTCAGCCGTTTCCTGTTCGACCCAGGGGAGTCCACCGGCGAGCCCGTCGGGGTCGTCCGGGGAGGTTGCCAGCACCTGCAACAGGTCGGGCAGGCAGTGGGGGTAGACCGGGATTCGTGCTGCCCGCAGTTCGCCGGCGGTCAACCACCGCCAGTCGCCGAGGATGTCACGTTCGTAGTCGTCGAGGCGGCTGGCCACAACGGTCGTGCGGGTGGGGACGCGCGCCACCCAGAAGGTCTCCCGAGCCTCGATGTCGCGGCCCAGGAACGTGAAGTGCGCACGCCGAAACAGCACGGGCCCGACAAGTTCGTCCAGTTGCAGCGAGGTTTCCTCGGCGACTTCGCGCCGGGCCGCGGCCAGCGTGTCCTCGTCACCGTGGACACCTCCGCCGGGCGTGAACAACCACGTGCCATCCGTGCTGACGACGTGGGCCAGCAGGCAGGCATGCGTGGGATCGAGGATGATGACGCGACCAGCGGGCCGGATCCGGCGCTCAGCCGTCACGACGTCCCGATCGTGGCGGTCCGTTCGGTTCGTCGTGTCGACCACACCGCCCATGCGAGCAGGAACCAGACCGCTGCCAGCACCGTGTGCACGAGCGCGAACGCCGGCGACGGCGGGTCGATCCAGGTGACCACCAGGGAACGCGTCCACAGGACGACCGTCCACGCCGTGAAGACGACGGCCACGGCGGGATGGATCGACGGTCGTCGCCAGGTCGAGTACGCCGTGACGATGCCGATGGCGATGGAGCCGCCCACGCGCAGCCAGGTGGCCACTGCAGCGGCGTCGGAATCCGTGAGCAGGCCGATGCGTCCGCCCCACGAGAACGCCGTCCACACGAGGATCGCCACGGGCAGAACCCATGGTTGCGCAGTGGAGAGGCGACGAAGTTGCACGTCCACGAGTGTACGAAGCCACCCCGCTGGCCGGTTATTCTCGCGGGGCACGTTCGCCGCAACCGGCGTGGCCCGAGAGCCGATCAAGCACCAGGAGACGACGTGGCACAGGGACATGGCGACCGTCTGTCGGGGCTGGACACCGCCTTCCTCGAACTCGAGACGCCCACCCAGCACATGCACGTCGGCGGGGTGTTCCTGTTCCGCCCGGGGCCCGACTCGACGTTCACGTTCGAGCACTTCCAGCGCCTGGTTCGGTCCCGCATGCACCGGGTGCCCCGATATCGCCAGAAGTTGGCGTGGCCACCGCTGGGGATGGCACACCCGATGTGGGTGGACGATCCGAACTTCGACCTCGCCTACCACGTGCGTCACGCCGCGCTGCCACGACCCGGCGGGCAGGACCAACTGCTCGAATACGCAGGACGCATCCTGTCGCGCCAGCTGGATCGACAGCGGCCCCTGTGGGAGCTGTACGTCGTCGAGGGCCTCGAGAACGGCGACATCGCCATAATCGGCAAGAACCACCATGCCATGATCGACGGCATGGCCGGCGTCGACATCACCGCCATCTTGCTGGACACCGAGGTGCTCGGACCCGACGACATCACCCGCCCCCAGCCCTGGGATCCGCTGCCCACCCCGTCGTCGCTGTCACAGGTCTCGTCTGTCGTCAGGGGTGTGGCATCGAGCCCGTCCGAGATGGCCATGGTTGCGAAGGGCGTCGTCGATGCCCCACTGGACGTCGCCGCCAAGGCGGTTGCCGTGGGGCGTGGGCTCGTCTCGACGACGTCGTCCCTGCTGGGCCTGGCTCCGCGGTCCGTGCTGAACCAGGCCCCGGGCATCTCGCGACGCATGGCGATCCAGCGGATCGAGTTGGACCGGATCAAGAAGATCAAGAACGCGTTCGGCACCACCGTCAACGACGTCGTGCTCGCAACGGTGGGTGACGCACTTGGTCGGTACCTGCGCCACCGCCACCAGGTCACGACGAACGTCGAGTTGCGTGCCATGGTTCCGGTCAGTGTGCGTTCGGGGGACCCCACTGCCCACGGCAACCAGGTCACCTCGGTGTTCGTGGACCTGCCGGTCGGGGAGATGGACCCGGTTGCACGCCTGCGCACCATCTCCGAGCGGATGGGCAACGTGAAGGCGTCGCACTCGGCCGTTGGTGCGGACTTCCTCCTCAACCTGGCGGGCTTCGCCCCGCCGACGTTGCACGCGCTGGGCGCCAGAGCCGCATCCCAGACCCGGCTCTACAACGTCCTGGTGACCAACGTCCCCGGCCCGCAGGTGCCGCTGTTCACGCTGGGCGCCCGACTGGTCGGGGCGCATCCGTTCGTGCCGCTGGCCGCGACGCAGTCGCTGGGCATCGGCCTGATCTCGCTGGACGGGATGGTGCACATCGGCCTGACGGCGGACTACGACGCGCTGCCGGACGTGTCGATCATCCCGGACCTGCTGGCCGGGGCTGCCGGCGACCTCGAAGCCTGTGCCCTGGCCCTGCACAGCTGAGCGCGACATCGCCGATCGGAGCCAGCCGTGAGCATGCCCTTGCGCGTCCAACGCCTGAGAGACGACGTCGAATTGCCTGTTCGCGCCCACCCGGGCGACGCCGGTCTCGACCTGGCGGCCGCGGATGGCGTCGTGGTGGCTCCGGGCGCCCGGGTTGCGGTTCCCACCGGGCTGGTCGTGGCCGTGCCACGAGGCTGGGTCGGGCTGGTCCATCCACGCTCCGGCATGGCGCTTCGCCAGGGCGTGACGGTGGTCAACGCGCCCGGCACCATCGATGCCGGCTATCGCGGTGAGGTCAAGGTGGCACTGGTCAACCTGTCGGACCAGGTCGTGGAGATCGCAGCCGGAACCCGCATCGCGCAGCTGGTGGTCCAGCGCGTCGAGCTGTGCACGGTGGTGGAGGTCGATGATCTCGCCAGCGACGCCACTGCGCGTGGTGACGGTGGGTTCGGCTCGACTGGCTGAGGCCGTGGCGGTCCGATCTCGACTGCGACCGTGACTGCTCGCCGCACCCCGCCCGAGGCCGGTGCCGATTGGCAAACGGACATGAGACGGAGTACCTTTCGAGGCCGCACGCGGTAGTAGCTCAGTTGGCTAGAGCGCCACCTTGCCAAGGTGGAGGTCGTGGGTTCGAATCCCATCTACCGCTCCATCCCTGCACCAATCGCGCCCACCCTGTGGTGGGCGTTCTGCATGCATGCCGGTGGCATTCCCCTGCGCGACCGGGTCGAGACGGAAGCCGGTTCGGCCGCCATCGGACGATCGGATGGGCCGACGCCCCTCGCAGGACCGTGCGATGGAGGTAGGGTCGAGTCGCCGGGCAGTGGGTGGCCTGCCACGGCATCACCAGTGAGCCCCCGGCTGGCCACCGACCGTTCCCGCAGGCACGAGGAGCCGACGCGATGACGACCCCGGCACCCATCGGCGCGACAGCGATTCCCGCGGATTCTCCGGCAACAGAGGGGGGCATCGACCTTCTGGGCATCGATCACGTCGAGATGTGGGTCGGCAATGCCACGCAGGCGGCGCAGTTCTACTGTGCCGTGATGGGCTTTGCGCGGGTCGCATACGCCGGTCCGGAGACGGGCGTGCGTACGCATGTGTCCCACGTGCTGGCCCAAGGGGGCATCCACTTCGTGGTCACCGGCGGCCTCGAACCGGACGGTGAGATCGCCGAGCACGTGCGCCGTCATGGCGATGGCGTGCGGCGAGTGGCGTTCTCGGTGCATGATGCAGCCGTCGCCCGCGACCTGGCAATTGCGGCCGGGGCCACGGCGCGGGGTCCGATCACCACCCTCGAGGACGCCGACGGCACCGTCACGCACGGCTCCATCGCGGCGTGGCCGGATGCCGAGTACACCTTCGTGTCCCGACACGATCACCGTGGGGCATGGATGTCGGGCTACGTCCCGACGGCGGTCTCGGCCGACGTCGACCTTCCGGTGGTCGGGCTGACGACGATCGACCACGTGGTCGCCAACGTCCCGGAGGGTGCCCTGTCGCGATGGATCGAGTGGCACCGTCGCGTCCTGGGACTGGAGCAGGTGGCAGAATTCTCCTCCGACGTGTCGACGGGGCGAAGCGCCCTGGCCTCGACGGTGCTGTCCAACGCCACGGGCACGGTCACCATCCCCGTCAACGAGCCGGCACCCGGCCGCCACCGGTCCCAGATCTCGGAGTTCCTCGACGCCTGGGGTGGCGCCGGGATCCAGCACCTGGCCCTCGGCACGAACGACATCGTCACCGCCGTGGCCGCCATGCGGGCTCGCGGCATGGAGTTCCTGGCCGCCGACGAGGACTACCACGATCGGGCCCGCGCACGGCTTGGCGACCTGGACATCCCGTGGGACGACATCGAGCGCCTGGGTGTGCTCGTTGACAAGGACGATCGCGGTCACCTGCTCCAGTTGTTCACGGAGCCCGTCCAGGATCGACCCACGCTGTTCTTCGAGATCATCCAGCGCATGGGCGCCACGGGGTTCGGTGCCGGCAACTTCGGCGCACTGTTCGCAAGCATGGAGTTGGCTCAGGAGCGCCGCGGCAACCTCTGAGCGCCAGCGGCAGCCTCTGAGCGCTGCTGCAGTCGGGGGTGCGGTGGTAGTTCGGTGTTCAGCTCGGCCTCACGCTGGACAGGCTTCGCGGTCGAGGAGTTCGCGGCACTCCCGGTCGGTGAAGGGCCGCACCACCCGGTTGCGGGCGATCTCTGCCACTTCCCCGGGATCGATGACGAACACGCTGGTCCCGTTGCCCGGGTCGGTCACGGCGACCATGCGGTTGTCCGGACTGAAGGCGATGCTGCACCAGTCGGTGAGGTCGTCGACGACCAGCACCTGCAGTTGGCGCCCGGTTCCTGCATCCCACAGTCTGGCGCTGCCATCGCGTCCGCAGGTCGCCACCCTGGAATCGTCCGGGCTGACGGCGACGTCGCGCACGTGCTGGACATGTCCCTCCATGACCACGTATCGATGTTCGACGTCGATGGCGCCGGCGAGCATGCCGTCGCCGGCGACGGCAGCCGAGACATCCCACAGTTCGGTGGTGCTGCGCGGGGGTCCGACCGTGACCGCCAGGCGATCACCACGTTCGTCGAACGTGTGCGCCACCACCTCCTGGCCAGTGTCGATGACGCCGACGACCTCGTCATCCTGCCAGTCCCACAGGACGTATCCGTTGTCGGGTGAGTCCAGTCCGTCCGCGCTGTTGGCGGCGACTGCGACCACGTCGCCGTCAGGGTGGAAGTCGAGGGCCGACACCTCCAGCCCTGCGGTCCATTCCATGGTGGCGACGTTGCGACCATCGCGGTCGACGACCCACACGAGGTCATCGGCGGAGTCCTCGGTGGCGGACGCGTCCCCAGCATTCGGATCGGTCGTGCGTTCGGGGCTCGACCAGGCGACGTGCTCGCCATCTGGGCTGATCGCCACCTTCCCCCATCCGGGAGCATCGGCGCGGAGCACCGGGTCCCACGTCGCGGTGCTCCACAGGACGACTGCGTCGAGTTCCC
>DATFMD010000461.1:0-7052 GCA_035267125.1 Nitriliruptoraceae bacterium
TTGTCACGATCCTTGGACTTGGTGCGACGGATGCGATCGAAGTCCTCGAGGTCACGCCGCAACTTGGTGATGCGCCGGTTGATCCGTCGACGATCCACCTCCAACTGGGTCTCACCGGGACCACGACCACCGATGCCGCCACCGCCGGCGACACGCCCACCGGCCTGGCGCGACAGTGCCTCACCCCACCCTCGCAGGCGGGGGAGCATGTAGGTCAACTGCGCCATCTCGACCTGGGCCTTGCCCTCGCGCGAGGTGGCGTGCTGGGCGAAGATGTCGAGGATGACGATGGTGCGGTCCAGCACCTTCTGGCCGATGCGCTCCTCCAGGTTGCGCTGCTGGGCGGGAGCGAGATCGTCATCGAACACCACCGCGTCGGCGTCGAGCGCCTTGGCGAGGTCACGCAGTTCACTGGCCTTGCCGGACCCGATGAAGGTGGCGGCCTCGGGGGTGTCACGCTTCTGCACGACGCGTTCGACGACCTGGGCACCGGCGGTGTCCAGCAGCGCCTCCAGTTCGTCCAGCGCGGCAGCCATCTCGCCATCGGACACGTCGGGCAGTTGCAGACCGACGACGATCGCGCGCTCGACCGGGCGGATGATGTCGACGCCCTCGCGGGGCGCGCCTTCCTCGATGACGTCGCGGTCACGTCGCCGCAGCGCCGAACGACCGATGTCGTCACCTGTCCCGTTCGAACGGTCGGACTCGATCCCATCAGTGCCGTCGACGTCACCAGGTCGACCGTCGAGGCTCGTGCCGACGTGGCCGTCTTGGCCGACGTGGCCGTCCGTGGTGTCGCGGCCGTCTGGGGCTTCGTGCCCGTCGTGGCCGGTGGGCTGGTCGTGATCGACGTTGTCGTCGTGGTCCTGCGAGGTGGACAAAGGCACTCCGGGAGCAGTGGCGGACAATGGTGCGAGACCTGCCAGCGTATCCACCGATTCGCCCGAATCGAAGCCCAATTGCCCGCCATCCCGTCCACACGCGAGGGCCAGACGGGGATCGGCCTGGCAGGCAGGCCGACGAGGATCGGCCCGCGAGGTTCGACGGAGCCCCCCGCGAGGTTCGACGGGGCTCGGCCCGCGAGATTCGACGGGGCTCGGCCCGCGAGGTTCCGACGAGACTCGGCTCGAAGGGTGCGACGAGGTCGGTCTACCGGGCGAGGCGGTCCAGCAGGTCGAGGAGGTGCTCGGGCACCGACGAGTCCGCAGTCCACGTGCGCTGCAACGGGACCTGGGTCAGTTCCAGGCGTTGCTCGCCGACCATGATCCGGTTCTGGCCCTGCAGGAGCGCGTCGACTGCCGCGTCTCCCAGTCGCGCTCCCAAGACACGGTCGCGCATCGTCGGTGCACCACCACGCTGCATGTGGCCGAGCGAGGTGACCCGATGGTCGAGGTCGACGTCGCCCTCGTCGGGAAAGACCTGGCTGGCGATGGCGCGGGCACCGCCGTTGCCCTCGGCGACCACGACCAGGCAGAACCGCTTGCCCATCTCGAAGGACGCACGGACGCGATCGTGGAGTGCCTCGACGTCGCGGTGCCCCTCGGGAACGATCGCCGCGGTGGCACCACCGGCCAACCCGGCGTACAACGCGATCCAGCCGGCCTGGCGACCCATCACCTCGATGAAGAACAACCGCTGGTGGCTGGAGGCGGTGTCGCGGATGCGGTCGATGGCCTCGACGGCGGTGTTGACGGCGGTGTCGAACCCGATCGTGAAGTCGGTGCCGGCCAGGTCGTTGTCGATGGTGCCCGGAAGACCGACCACGGCGATGCCACCCTCCTGGGCAAGCAGGTCGGCGCCGCGCAGGGAACCGTCACCGCCGATGACGATCAGGCCGTCGATCCCGTGTTCCTCCATGTGCGTGACCGCGTTCTGGCGGCCTTCCTCGGTGCGGAACGTGCCGGAGCGGGCCGTACCCAGGATGGTGCCGCCCAGGTGCAGGATGCCGGAGACCTCGCGTGGGGTGATCTGTTCGTACCACCCGCGGTGCAGGCCGCGGTAGCCGTCCTTGACACCGAGCACCTCGAGTCCTCGCGCATCTGCCGATCGCACCACCCCTCGAATGGCAGCGTTCATGCCGGGGGCGTCGCCCCCACTGGTGAGCAGTGCAATTCGCTTCATCGTGTCCTCGTGGAACAGCTGCATCGTGCCGGCGGTGAGCGGTTGCATGGCACAGTGACGCCACGCCGCACGTGCGAGTGTGCCCGCTGCCGTCCGTCCGTGTCGGCGCTTGGCCGGACCGCCCGCCCGAGATCCACTTGTGGCCGGGTCCAGCGCCCGTGCAGCGCTGCGATCTGGCGACGGTTCCGGCATCGACCGAACGTTCGGACGGCACGGCTGACCATACATCGGCGACGCGGCCTCGTTTCGGCGGTCCCCGGCGCCCGACCTCGGGCGTCGACGTCAAGGAAGTCGCCGCCTTCGTCAACCGCTGACGCGACACAGGCGGGCGGTTGGAGCAGACAGCCGCACGCGGCGAGGCCTAGCCTCTCCCCACGACGGATGCACGCCACGCACGGGACGGATCGAACATGGCCACGGGCATGTCCACGCTCGCATGCATCCACTGCGGATCCACTGTCGGATCCAGCTCAGCACTCGTCGACACCGCCGCGGTCGGCAGTGCCGGGCCACCCGAACGCCGTGACGCCCTGGTGGCTGCGTCGCGTTCGCACGTCGCGGTCGGGTGACCGCGGATGCCCCGACTCGGATCGCTCGTCGACTGGATCCTCCAGCCTCGCCTCCTCGATGGATGCGACGACGACGAGCGGGTCGTCCGGCGGACGCTGGTGACTGCGTGGGTCGGCGTCATCGCGATCACCCCGTTCTGGGGAGTGGCGTACATCTCGTTCGGTGAGGTGATGGCCGGGCTCGTCCCACTGCTCTACGGCCTGGCGACGTTGGTCAGGCTCGCGCTCCTGCGCCGGTTCGGGCGCTGGGAGCAGGTTCGGGTCGAACAGCTGGTCCAACATCTGCTGCTCCCGTTCGTGCTCACCTGGCTCCTTGGAGGATTCAGCCCGAGCAGCGCCGTGCTGATCTGGGCCCTGCTCGCGCCCCTCAGCGCGCTCTGGGCGGGGCGGTCGCGCGAGGCATCGATCGTCATCGTGGCGTTCGCGATCCTGACCACGTTCACCGCGGTCGTCAACCCACTGCTCGCGGGCTCGAACGAGCTGCCCGAGTGGCTGATCACCACGTTCTTCGCGGGCAACTTCGTCGTCATGGCAACGGTCATCTTCGTGATGCTCGACTACTTCGTGCGTCGCCAGGCCGAGTTGATCGACGTCATGCGCCGGAACAGGGAGCTCGAATCGGCCTACCTCCGCCAAGAGGTCAGCCTGCGCCAGAACGAGAAGCTCGCCACGATCGGCAAGCTCAGTGCAGGGTTGGCGCACGAACTCAACAACCCAGCCGCCGCTGTGCAGCAGGCGACTCGGGAGCTCGCCGACCTCCTGCTCGGCGACGAACAACTCCACGCCGAGGTGGCGCGCCTCGACCTGTCGCCGGACCAGGAACGCGCGCTGTGGAGGTTCGCCTCGCGGATCGCGGCACGCATCGAGCAGCCCGAGTTCCTCGACCCGCTGGAACGCAGTGACCGCGAAGGGACGATCGAGGGCGTGCTCGCGAGCCACGGGGTCGAGCAGGCGTGGCAGCTGGCACCGTCGCTCGTCAGCCTGGGTCTGGACGTCGACGACGTCATGCAACTCCGCGACGCCGTCGACCCCGAACGATTCTCCGATGCCGTGGGCCTGCTCGGACAGCAGTTCCAGCGACAGAACCTCGTCCGCTCCCTCGATGGCAGTACGAGCCGGATCGTGGGCATGGTGGGAGCGCTGAAGACCTACGCGCACCTCGACCAGGGCCCGCGCCAGGTCATCGACGTCCACGAGGGTCTCGACAGCACCCTGGTGATGCTCCAGAACCGGCTCAAGACTGCCATCGAGGTACGACGCAACTACGACCCGGAGTTGCCCGACATCGAGGCCGACGTCGGCGAGCTCAACCAGGTCTGGACGAACATCCTCGACAACGCGATCGCTGCGATGGACGGCAGCGGCGTGATCACGCTGACGACGTTCCGCGACGGCGATGACCTGGTCGTGGAGCTCGAGGACGACGGCCCGGGCGTTCGGCCAGACCTCGTCGACGACATCTTCGATCCCTTCGTGACGTCGAAGCCGCCCGGCGAAGGCACTGGACTCGGCCTGAGCATCTCGCACCAGATCATCACCGAGAAGCACGGTGGCCAGATCTCGCTGGCGAGCGAACCCGGTCGCACCACGTTCGTGATCCGCCTCCCGTTGGCCCGTCCGACCGAACGACCGTCCGAACCCGCGCCGGCACCCGCGGCGCACCAGGAGTAGCCCCATGCCACCACCCATCATCCTGACGCTCGACGACGAGGTGGCCGTTTCCGATGCCGTCGAGCGCGACCTGCGGTCGCACTTCGGGCGCGACTATCGCATCCTGAAGTCGACCGCTCCGGCCGAGGCACTCGACGTCCTGCGGCGGCTCAAGGCGCGCAACGACGAGGTTGCACTGCTGCTCGTCGATCAGCGGATGCCCGAGATGACGGGCACGGAGTTCCTCGTCGAGGCGATGGCGCTGTATCCCGACGCACGCCGGGTCCTGCTGACCGCCTACGCCGACACGCCCGTGGCGATCACGGCGATCAACGAGATCGGCCTCGACCACTACCTGATGAAGCCGTGGGGGCCGGCTGACGAACACCTCTACCCGGTGCTCGACGACCTGCTCGACGACTGGCAGGCCAGCGCCGCCCACCCCTACGACGGCATCCAGGTCGCCGGCACGCTGTGGTCGCCAGAGTCGCACGTGGTCAAGGACTTCCTCGCACGGTCGCAGGTTCCGTATCGCTGGCTCGACGTCGAGCGCGACGCCGACGCCAAGACCGCCGTCGACGCAGCGAACGCCGAGGGCGACGGGGCATGGAGCTTGCCGGTGGTCTTCTTCCCCGACGGGTCGACGCTCGTCGCACCAACGCTGTCGGACCTGGCCCAACGGGTCGGGCACCGCACGCGAGCGACCGAGGAGTTCTACGACGTGATCATCGTCGGTGCGGGACCGGCCGGCCTCGCCGCTGCGGTGTACGGCGCCAGCGAGGGACTGCGGACCCTGCTGGTCGAGAAGGAGACGACGGGAGGCCAGGCAGGAACCAGTTCGCGCATCGAGAACTATCTCGGCTTCCCCAGTGGCATCAGCGGCGTCGACCTGGCTCGTCGAGCCACCACCCAGGCCGCGCGTCTCGGTGCCGAGATCCTGACCACCCAGGAAGTGCGCTCCGTCGAGATCGCCGAGACGACGCGCGGGGTGCGCCTCGACGAGGGTCGGATCGTGCAGGCCCACGCCCTCATCATTGCCACCGGCGTGTCCGTTCGCCGGCTCGACGCACCGGGCATCGACGAGCTGACCGGCGCCGGCGTCTACTACGGGGCGGCGATGAGCGAGGCGGCCAACTATCGCGGCGCCCACGTGTTCGTCGTCGGCGGCGCCAACAGTGCCGGACAGGCCGCGATGTACTTCTCACGGTTCGCGGAACGGGTCACCATGCTGGTGCGCGGCGAGCGCCTCGACGCGTCGATGTCGAGGTACCTGATCGACCAGATCGCGGCGACGGCAACGATCGACGTGCGCACCCGCACCGAGGTGGTGTCGGTGGCGGGCGGCGATGCAGGGCTCGCATCGATCGAGATCCTCGATCGGGATGGCGACACCCGCGAGACCGTGCCGGCCGACGCGCTGTTCCTGTTCATCGGAGCGAGGCCGCATGCTGACTTCGTCGGCGACGCAATCACCCGGACCGACGCTGGCTTCATCCCGACGGGCCCGGACCTGGCGGGTGACGGCGCGCAGCCGGGCGGGTGGCCCCTCGATCGATCCCCATTCCTCCTCGAGACCAACGTGCCCGGCGTGTTCGCGGTGGGGGACGTCCGTGACGGCGTCGTTCGCCGAGTCGCCTCGGCAGTCGGCCAGGGCTCCACCGCCATCAGCATGGTGCACCAGTACCTCAAGACCGTCTGACGGTCCATGGCACACCGCGGGGCCTGTCGCTCGAAGGCGAGACGCACCACCTGGGGACCCTCAGCCGTCCCAGGGCCACTCAAGCCCGGATCGACGGCCGAGGCCGCTCGAGGAGCGGTTGGCGGCATCGACGCCGCCCGGCCGCTCACGGGAATCGCGGATCTGGCATCCTCGCCTTGACGACGAGATCGAGACGCCCGGGCTCGTCGGACACGCCACTCCACCAAGCCACCGACAGGACACCCATGCCGGGACCGCTGCACGGCGTGACCATCATCGAACTGGCCGCTATCGGGCCCACCCCGCTCGCGGGCATGGTGCTGGCAGACCTCGGGGCCGAGGTCATCCGTGTCGAACGGCCCGGTGCCGGCGATGCCCCGGGCCACGGCATCCTCAATCGCAGTCGGACACGCCTCGCCGTGGACCTCAAGGATCCCGACGGTGTGGAGGTGGTGCGTCGACTGGCGACATCGGCCGACGGCCTGGTGGAGGGATTCAGACCCGGCGTGCTCGAACGGCTCGGCCTGGCACCCGACGACCTCCTGCAGGCGAACCCGGCGCTCGTGATCGGGCGGATGACCGGCTGGGGCCAGGACGGGCCGTGGGCCCGGGCTGCCGGCCACGACATCAACTACATCGCGGTCACGGGAGCACTGGACGCCATCGGACGCCGTGGCGGTCCGCCGGCGGTGCCGCTGAACCTGGTCGGCGACTTCGGTGGCGGGGCGATGTTCCTGGTCGTGGGCATGCTGGCCGGGTTGCTGCATGCGCGCTCGACCGGGCAGGGCCAGGTGGTCGATGCCGCCATGGTCGACGGCGCGAGTGCACTGATGGCGATGTTCCACGACCTGCACCATGACGGCCTGCAGCGCCCCGGTCGTGGCACCAACCTGCTCGACTCGGGCGCGTGGTTCTACGACGTCTACGAGTGCAGCGATGGGAAGTGGGTCGCGGTTGGCCCGATCGAACCGCAGTTCCGGGCCGACCTGGTGGCCCGCCTCGGACTCGACGAT
>DATFMD010000462.1:0-8365 GCA_035267125.1 Nitriliruptoraceae bacterium
CAGGTTGTCGCGGTTGCCGGCACCGTCGTCGCCCACGACCCACAGCCCGGCCCGGGTCGCGGTGTCCTCCCATGCGGGGTCGACGTACAGATCGACCTGCACGGTGGAACCGAAGTTGTCGGCGGTGGCAGACTTGATGCCCTCGGTGCGCTGGAATGTCCCCGGTGCGGTCTGGCTGCTGTCGATCCCGAGACGGGCGACGTCGGTGCGGCCGAAGGCCTCCACGGACTCCACGCCATCGGTGGGGAAGGCACGGTCGGCAACCCAGTTGGCGTCGATTTCCGGCTGAGTGAACGGGTCGAGCATGGTGGTGGCCGCCGTTGCTGTGCCGGCGAGGCCGATCGCGAGCGCTCCGGCGAGCGCCACGGTGGGCTTGAGCAGTGACTTCATTGCTGGTGGTCCTTGGTTTGCGGTCGTGTCGGTCGGTCCCCCGGCGCACCCGGCCCGGACGCGTGGTGCACCTCCAGGTCGAGGCGGCCAAGACCGTAGACGAGCGGTGTGACACGCACGAAGCACGCACGGCAATGATCGACCACCGCGCGGACATCGAGCGCTCGAAGCCCCATCCATCACCTTGGGATCAGGATTGGATTCGCAAGTACCGTCGCGACCCCGGACCGGGAGTGAACTGTCGACTGTGAGCAGGTCGTCACCGGCTGGCTGGCCCAGCCCGTCAACGCGCTGTCCAGTCTCGCCTTCGTGGTGGCCGGCGTCGTCGTGGCCACGCGGACCGACGATCGTTGGCTGGCGGCGGCACTCGCGGCCACCGGCCTCGGCTCGTTCCTGTTCCACGGACCCATGCCGCCCGGGTCGCAATGGGCCCACGACGTCTCGATCGCGTGGCTGCTGGTCGTCGCGGCAGCGACCACGAGCAGGTGGGAGTCCCGGGTTGCGGCAACGAGCGCCGTGGCCCTGGGGCTGGCATTCGCGCTGGCACCGAGCGTGGCCGTACCGGCGACGGTCGCCATCGCGATCCTGGCGATCCCGTTCATCGCATGGCGGGATCGACGGCCGCGCACGTTCGCGGCGCTGGGCCTGTTGATCGTGGGCGCGGCGGTCGCCCGCCTGTCCGCGACCGGCGGCCCGTGGTGCCACCCGGACTCCTCGCTGCAGGGCCATGCGGCCTGGCACGTGCTCGCCGCGACCGCCATCGCGTGGTGGGCACTCACTCGAGATGCGGGCTGACGTGCACGTGACGCCGGGTCGGCATCCGGAGCACGGCCCGCGTCCCGGCCGGCAGCCCGGCCGTCCGTCGGCCGTCCATCAGCCGTCCATGGACCGGTCAGCGGCGCCGGCCCCGGATGATCCCGAGCGGGCGCGGACAGGCGCCCACCAAGCGCGGACGCATCAGCGGTCGGCGCGCCAGCTGATCAGCTTGAGGTTGCCGTCGCTGTCGCTGCAGGACGTGACCAGGTACGGGTGGTCCGCGTCGGGCGAGCCCGCCGCTGCGATGTTGGTGGCGCTGCCGGCCCGGCCACCACCCCACCGCTCGACGGTCGAGCCGTTGCCGTCCAGGCGCCAACTCGTGACACGCAGGGCACCGTCGGAATCCCGCACGGCGACGTCGAGGTGGCGACCGGCACGAGCTCCGGTGATCGCGAGTTCGCTCACCTCGCCGGCCACGCCCGTGCCGCGCCGGGTCACCGTGCCGCCGCCGTCACCGACCTCCCACGCGATCACACGCAGGTTGTCGGCGCTGTCACGAACCGCAGTGACCGTCCAGCGATCGTCGGTGCCACGTGGTGCCGCAGCGATGCGACTGGCCGCGCCGGCTTCGGCCGACCCGCCCCGCTGGACCGAGGACCCGTTGCCCGACACGGTCCAGGCAATGACCTTGACCTCGCCGGCACCGGTCAGTACGGCCGTGACCACGCCGTCGGCGCGCCTCGAGCGGGTCACGACGACGTCGCCGATCGCACCGGCCGAGGCATCCCCGCGGCGGGTGAAGGCGCCGTTGGACGCGACCTGGAACGCGACCAGCTTCAGGTTCCCGTCGGCATCGCGAACTGCCACGACGACCACGCCCTCTTGGACGGTCGCCAGCGACACTCGACTGACGGGTCCGGCCGTGGCCGTCGCGCACCGGGTGAGGTTGCCCTGGCCGTCGACGCGCCACGACACGAGCCGCAGGTTCCCGTCGCCGTCACGAAGCGCCGTCACCAGCAGGTCGGAGCGGGGTTCCACCATCGCCAGCCGACTGGCGGTGCCCGCCGAGATGCCGCCGCGGCGGGCGAACGCCCCGTCGGTGCCGACGTCCCACACGACCAGCTTGAGGTTGCCGTCGGCGTCGCGCAGGGCGGTGACGACGCGGCGACTGCGCACGAAATGGAGGACGCACTGGCCGGCAGCGCCGGCGGTGATGTCGCCGAGGCGGACCATGCCGGGGTGGATCAGGGCGTTGCCCAGCGACGGCGACAGCGTCGAGCCGTCGAAGGCGTCCCATCCTGAAGGATCGAGCGGGGCGTCGTCGGCATGCGGTCGGTGGAAGGCGCCTCGGAACGGCAGCGGGCCCGTTGCCCCGTCATCGGTGTCGGTGACCACGGGCCCTGCGGAGATGTGGATGTGCGGGGCCCCGGAGTTGCCCGAGTTGCCGGCACGCCCGATGATGTCACCGGCCTGCACGCGTGGGCGCTGGGCCGCCGGGATCATGGCGGCGATGCCATGGCTGCCGTCCTTGTCGAGCGTCGACGGGAACACGTCGCCGTCATCGACGTGCGGGACGAGTCGGTCGCGGATCGAGAACGGCTCGAGGTGGTCGATGTGGATGCAGTCGCCGTCGTCGGTCTAGATGATGACGTGGTTGCCGCCCTGGTAGATCTTCTTGGTCGCGCCGGCTGGATCGGCGCCAACCACGTCCGGGCGCTTCGTGCCGGGCGGATCGTTGTCGGGCTGGCCGTGCCACGACGCCTTGACGACGCCACTGGCAGGCGCCCGCACGATCGCGCCGTGGACCAGGAACTTCTCGTTGGTCGGGTTGGCGTCGTAGTCTGCCTGGCTGACACCGTGGGCACGGCGCGTCCAGCGGTCGAGGTCGTCGTCCCAGCGCATGATGCCCAGGTCGTAGAACCCCTCCCCCTCGCTGTACTCGGTGATGGTCCAGTGCGCCCCGGCAGGCAGGTCCTCGGCATGGGCAGGAAAGATCAGGTCGGCGGTCATGGTCGTGCTCCTCGTGGTGCGGCGGCCGGGCCAGTGGTGACCCGGATGGCGCCGTTTCGACGAGCGGCGTGGCGACATCCATGTCGACGCCATGCATTCGGGAGGCATGATCATGCAAGACTGATACGCAGGCCGTGCCGCCTTCAGCGCACGACGACGTCGGCTTCGCCGAAGCCGACGCGGACGACCAGCGAGAGGCGATGCTCGGTGTCATCGAACCCGTCAGTGCGCTGGACGAGGTCGACATCGACCCCCTCGACACGCTGGCCGAGCACCTCCACGGCACCGGCCGCCACACGGGCGTCGACCTCGACGGCCATGCCGTCGGGCACGACGACCTCCACCTGGCCCATCACGACGGAGACCTCGACCTCGGTGGTACCGGGCTCCAACTGGACGTCGCGCAGGTCCACGTGCAGGTCCCCCAGTCCCCACCGGTAGTCGTCGGCGACGGTCTCGACCGCGGTCGGGGCAACAGTGCGGTCGCCGACCCCGCCGCCCAACGGCACCTCCCAGACAGCCGTTGCGAACGACGCGACGGCCAACACCACGCCGACGAAGATCGCGAACCCGAGACCGCCCTGGTCGGTCTCGCCGCGGATCCCGCTCACCAGGACGCCGAAGCCGACCACCATCAGGATGGCGGGTCCGACGACCTGCAGCGGGACGGCGACGTCGAGGGCGATCAGCAGTGCGACCACGCCGATGCCGACCAGCACGAGCCCCAGCGTGAAGGCGCCGATCGACACGCCGGCGCGGTTGGGCCGGTTCGGCGGAGGTGGTGGATCCGGTGGAGGCGGGCTGCCGACCCCAGGTTGCCGGGGCGCCTGGGTGCTCATGTCCACCCTCCACTCCTGCCACCGGTGACATCCGGCGACGACCAAGGCCCGCTGCGCGACCGTCCGCGGGCGTCCGTTCGGGGGCGACCGTTCGGGGGCGACCGTTCGACGGCGACCGTTCGGGGGCGACCGTTCGGGGGCGACCGTTCGTGGGCGACCGTTCGTGGGCGCCCGGGCACGGTTGTGGGCACCATCGATGGTCGCCTCCGAGGCAGCGATCGACAAGGGCCGCTCGGCCCTGCGGGGCGGGTCGTCCGGCACTGGAGCAGGCCGACGGGGCATGGTGAACTGGAGGTCGTGGCACCCAGCCATGCCCGTGCGCGGCTGCGTCCGAGGGCGGGTCCGATCGTCGTGCCCGGGGCCGGGTACGTCCTGACACGGGAGACGACCGATGAACACGGGGCGAGCAGTTCTGGGCGTCATCTTCGTGGCACTGGGCGGGCTGATGCTGCTCGACCGTGCCGACGTGCTCGACGCCGGCACGATCATTGCCAACTGGTGGCCGGTGGTGTTCCTGGTGCTGGCCGGGCTGGAACTGCTGGCGCGACCACCTCGCCGCATGACTGCGGCGGTCCTCGCGGTGATCGGCGCGGTTCTGCTGGCCGCCACGACCGGACTGCTGACCGCATCGGCCTGGTCGCTGTTGTGGCCGACCCTGGTGATCCTCCTGGGCGCCTGGCTGCTGTTCCGAGCCGGCCGCAGGTCCAGCGCCGACGGCACGGCCACCCACGACGGTGACTTCGACGTGACGGCCGTCTTCTCGGGGCGCAACATCGCGAGCACGGCCGCTCCGCTGCACCACGGCAACGCGACCGCCGTGTTCGGTGGTGTGGAGATCGACCTGACTGCGGCCCGCATCGACGAACGGGCCACGCTGGAGGCGGTCGCCGTGTTGGGCAGCGTGGAGGTGCGGGTGCCGCCCAACTGGCGGGTGGAGTTGGACGGGCCGGCCATCCTGGGAGGGCTGGAGAACCGTGCGGCACCACCCGCCGACGGGACCGCCCCGACGCTGCGGATCACCGCGACCGCAGTCCTGGGCGCCGTCGAGGTCAAGACCGCGGCACTGCCGACGGTGGCTCCTGCCTGACTCGTCGACTTCCCAACTGCCGGGTCCTCCGGCCCCCACCGTGTCTCCCCTTCACGCAGGTCGTGGAACCCGATCGGCTCACCGTCATCCTCGTGCGAAACCCGGGCGGCCGCTCGGGGTGTCGGGCGCGCTTCAGGGTGCTCCCCCATCGAGCTGGGAACCGTCCGTCCCTAGCGTGTGCAGCACGGCCCTGATCGAGGCGTCCAAACCGCAGCGACGTGCAACTCGAGCCGACGACGACACGAGGATGTGCCATGGCAACGCTGACGACCCAGCCCACCCCGCCCCCACCGCCACCCGCCCCGGATCCTGCCGGCAGTGGTCCACCGTCCGGCCGCATGGGCACCCCCGGCGGGGATCCGACGGGGCGACCGCGGTCGTCAGGACGCGGCATCCTCATCGGCATGGTGCTCGGCGTCGTCGTCCTGCTCGGACTCGGCGCGGCCGGCGTGGTCGCCGCCATGCTGCCCGGCGACGGGGCCACCGACACGGGCACGGAGGCGTTCGCCAACATCGACTCGATCGTGCTCGACCTGGGTGGGGCGGATGTCGAGTTGGTGGCGGGCGCCGGCGACGTCGTCGTGGACCACGAGGTCCGGACGGGCGCGCTCGGAGGCGAGGCAGGGGCGGTTGCCCGGGACGGCACCCTGGAACTGACCTTCGACTGCCCCGGGTGGGCCCAGTTGCCCTTCGACGGGGTGTGTGACGGCGAGTACACCATCACGGTGCCGGCCGGCGTGGTCGTGACCGGGGGCACCGACAACGGCAGCCTGCGCGTGGACGGCCTGGACTCCCGGCTCTCCCTGCACACCGGCAACGGCGACATCCACATGGTCGGCACCGGGGGTGACATCGAGGTGGACACGTCCAACGGACGGATCACCGGCACGCACCTCGTGTCCCCGAGCGCGCGGGCGACCACCAGCAACGGCGGTGTCGTGCTCGACTTCGCCGTGGCTCCCCGCAACGTGGAGGTCGACACCTCAAACGGCCTGGTCCACGAGCAGGTGCCCGACGACGCCACCAGCTACGACGTCGACGCGTCGACCTCCAACGGGAGCGTGTCCACCTCGGTCACCGTCGACGAGTCGTCGTCGCGCCGCGTCGAGCTGACGTCGTCGAACGGCAACGTCGTCGTCGAGACCCGTTGACGATTGGCCGTCGGCGGGCGGCCATCGGACCATGGTCTGCCACGTCGCTGGATTGAGTTCCTCCTCGGGGTCGCTGAGGGAGAACTCCCACATGTGGTCGGCCAACGCCAGGCCCTCCGCCGCGGCCGACTCCGTGAGTTCGACGTAGGTCTCGCCGAGGGTGTCGTAGGAGCCGACGTGCATGCCGGTCACGACCTCACCCCCGGACCAGGCCACGATGCCACGGCCATGTCCGCAGACGGTCGTGAACCCCATCTCGTTCATCACCGCCACGGCCTGACCGGAACGGTTGTCGCTGCGGCAGTACACGAGGTGGCTTGCATCACGGTCCAGCTCGTCGAGCTGGACGAGGAGGTCGCTGCCAGCGCCATGCATTCCAGAGGCATCATCATGCATGGCTGATGCCACGACCGATCCGTCGACCTCCCAGCCGTTTGCCATGCGCCATCGACTCGGCATCCGCGTGGTTCAGTGATCGCCAGGCCGCGGCGGGGACGAGCCATGTCGATCAGGCTCACCAATTCGGACACGACAGCCCTGGGACCGGTTGACAAGTGCACGTCATCGTGCAAAGATTCATGAGGGGGATGACTCTGGGGCCGGGGCTCGCGCACGAGACACCCGATTGGGGCGACTTCGCAGCAGGCAACCTCGCAGCTGCATCGCCGATGGCGACCACGTCGTCGGAACATCTCCCACCGAACTCGGTCGTCACCGCGGCGACCGCGACGAACTGGGGGAATCCCATGAAGATGCGAACCAGAACAGGCGTGGCACTTGCCGCAGCGGCGGTCCTGCTGATGCCACAGATGGCGAGTGCCGCCGACTCGACGTTGCCGGGGGGCACGTCGATCTCGATCGACAACACCTCCCCCACCGACGGCGACGAGTTCCTCGTCCCGCTCAGCGACGCAACCCTCGACATCACCGATGAAGGCACCGCACAAGTCGGCGCTGCCGAGGTCGTCAAGGACACCAGCCTGGTGTTCGTGATGGACACCTCGGGCAGCACGGGGGCGAGTTCCGGGGTCGACTGCGACGGCGGGGGAATCGACACGGTCCTCCAGTGTGAGAAGGTGGGCGCGCTGGTGGCCAACTCGGCGGCCGCGGACACCTTTTCCGCCATCGCCAACGCAGCCGTGGTCCAGTTCGCCACGGGTGCCGGGATCGTGACCGCGTTGACGAGCGACTTCACTTCGACGGCAGCCGGCATCAACTCGCTCACCTCCGGTGGCCTCACGAACTACGCCGCGGGACTGACCCAGGCGCAGGCGGTCCTGGCAGGCAGCAGCGAGACGAACGCGATCGTGCTGTTCCTGAGCGACGGCGACAACACCGAAGGGGGTCTGGCAGCAGTTCCCGACTTCGGCGCCAACACCGTCGTGCGGGCGTTCGCGATCGGCACCACGGTGAGCTGCACGGGCGATCTCGTCATTGCTGCCGAGAAGGGCAATGACGACTCGGGCTGTCAACAGGTGACGGACCCGGCCACACTGGGCGATGCCATCAATGAGGCGATCGGGGCCAGCCTCGACGCGATCGACATCAACGTCGACAGCGGCGGCTACACGGCCATCCCAGCCGGCGACATCGACATCTCGTTGCCGACGCCAACCAGCTTCGCTGCCAAGACGGCGAACTGGTCGACCACCGTCGCGGGCCTCGCGCCGGGTCTCCACGAGATCTGCGTCCGCGCCACCGGCACCGACGTCGGTGGGACCGGCACGGTGTCCGAGTGCAAGTCCATCCGGCTGCTCCAGTTGCAGAACGACGGCACCGAGGTCGACGCGACGAACGAGTTGGGCGAGGACAACGAGCACACCATCAACGTGGTGGTGGCCGGCGACGACGGCGGTCGCGACGTGACCTTCGACGTCGTGTCAGGTCCCAACTCGCCCGCCGTCGCGGTCGTCCAGACAGATGCCGACGGCAAGGCGTCGTTCAGCTGGACCTCGCCCCAGGACCCGAGCGGGCTGGGCACCGACACGGTTGAGGTCAGCATCACCGTGGACGGCGAGACCCAGACCCTGGTCTTCACCAAGGAGTGGGTCGACACCACGCCGCCGACGGCAGAGTGCCTCGAGTCGGTGAACCCGAACGGCAACACGCCCCAGGCGCCCGGCAAGGGTGGC
>DATFMD010000463.1:0-9334 GCA_035267125.1 Nitriliruptoraceae bacterium
CAGGTTGGTGGCAACGACCGCGGCATTGGCGTCCTGGTCGCCGCTGCCGATGCGACTCCCACCCCCGATGCCTGCATTGGCGACGACGACGTCCAGTCCACCGCAGGCGTCGTCGACGGCATGCAGCACCTGCTCGACCGCAGCGTGGTCGGTCACGTCGAGTTCGTGCACCGTCACCCGGCCGGGCGCCGACGCCAAACCCTGGGCCAACTCCCTGAGGCGATCGACCCGGCGTGCAGCCACGGCGACATCGTCGCCACGACGGGCGACCTGGCGGGCCAGTTCGGCACCGATGCCCGAACTCGCCCCGGAGATGAACCATGTCGTCATGGGCCGCACGCTACAGGTGCATCAACCCGTCGACGAGCCACCGCCATGGCCATCGGACCGGATTGGCGACGGTCCGCCGGCGCGGGCGACGGCGATACAGTCGAGCGCGTCGACCATGAGGAGTGCGACACCGTGGCGTTCGATTCGAACGGGCAACCAGTCATCCCCGACGGCGTGCGCACGCTGGACGTCCTGGGACGCGAACGCACCCAGCGCGCCGGCGTGGTCCGCAAGACCATCGACACGTCGCTGCAGGCCGAGCGCAAGCCCGAATGGCTCAAGGTCAAGGCATCGTTCGGCGAGAACTTCACCGACCTCAAGCGCCTGATGGGTGACCTCGAACTCAACACCGTGTGCGAACAGGCCCGCTGCCCCAACATCTACGAGTGCTGGGAGATGCGCGAGGCCACCTTCCTGATCGGTGGCGAGGACTGCACCCGCCGCTGCGGCTTCTGCCAGATCAAGACCGGCAAGCCGGCTGCCTACGATCGCGACGAGCCGCGCCGGGTTGCCGAGGCCGTGACGCACCTGGGCCTGCGCTTCGTCGTCGTGACCATGGTTGCGCGCGACGATCTCGACGACAAGGGTGCCTGGCTGATCGCCGAGACCATTCGCCAGGTGCGCGCCACGACCCCCGACGTCGGCATCGAGGTGCTGCCCAGCGACTTCGGGTACGGCCACGAACCCGCCGTCGGCGCCCGGGCGCTGGAGCAGGTGGTGGCCACGCCCCCCGACGTGTTCGCGTTCAACCTCGAAACCTGCCGCCGCCTCTTCCGAGAAATCCGGCCCTCGTTCGACTACGACCGCGGTCTCGAGTTCCTCTCCCTGGCGCGGGAACGCTTCCCGTCGACCACCGCGATCAAGTCCAACATCATCGCCGGCATGGGCGAGACTGACGACGAGATCATCGAGACGATGACCGACATCCGACGCGCGGGCGTGCAACTGCTCACGATCGGGCAGTACCTGCAGCCCTCGGCGCAGCACCTGCACCTCGACCGCTACGTCACGCCCGAGTCCTTCGCCAGGTTCAAGGCCCATGGCGAGGACGTGCTCGGGTTCGACCACGTCGAATCAGGCCCCATGGTGCGCTCGTCCTACCACGCCGGCGACCAGGCCAACGACGCCGGCGCGTGGTCGCCAGACGCGAAGCGGCTGCCCGTCCTGGGCTGAACCACGCGTGGCTGCACGCACCTGTGAGACTGGTGCTAGTCCATGTCGATCTCGGCCGACGACGCGACCAGGCCGTCGGGATCGCGGGCGTGGCGCGCCCCGACCGCCAACGCCATGTTGACGGCGGCATGCACGCCCATCGGCGCCCAGATCCCGCCGGTGGAAAGGCGCAGCAACCCCAACAGGATGCCGGCCGCGCCCGTGGCACCGATGGTGACCAGCACCCATGGCACGACGCCGCGATCTTCCCGGATCGCCTGGTCACGGGCAACCACGACATGGCCGAGGGCGAAGGCCACGCTGGTCCCCCACAGCGCCAGGGTGGATCCACCCGCGCGCTCGAGCACCCACCAGACGGCACCGCGGTAGACGACCTCCTCGGCGAACGCGGTCAGGATCGGGATCCGCCACCCGACGTGCAACGCGAACTCCGACGATCCCATCTCACGCATCCGGCGATCGGCCACCGCCGCACCGACCCGGCGAGACACGCGTGCCGCGACCGCGACCAGGCCGGCGATCGCCAGGGCGGCAAGCGTCCAGCCCCAGGCACCCTCCAGTCCACGAGCGGGGTTGCTGCGCGTGAACAGCCACCATGCCGCGAGGGTGGCGCCGATGACGGTCACCACCGTCGCCGCAGCCTCGCGCCACGGACCCGGCAGCAGGTGACGCCCGTTGTGCCACGCCACGGCCGCCACCACGCTCACCACCGCGGCCAGCATGGACATGTGCGCTCCCGGTTCGGTACCCGTCATTCGTCGAGGGCGCGCGACTGCGGACACCGTCCGCGCGCCGGGGCGACGATACTGCCAGGGGCAGCCGTTCAGAACAGTGTGATCGACCCGTGCCACGACCCCGTGCATGCACCACCCCTGCTGTGACGACCACCCATGGCCCGCGACGCCGCACCGACGGGCGTAGGCTTGGCGCACGAACAGCGGGTGCGGCTCACTGAGGGCCCGTGCCGGGCGCGCAGCTGCGCAGGCTCCTGACGGAAGGCACGACCGTGGACGACATCCTGCTGGGCATCGTGGCGCTGGTGTTCGGCGCCGCCTTCTGCTTCAGGGGCTACCTGGCGATGCGCGTGGTCATCCCGTTGTGGGGCGCCCTGATCGGGTTCTGGCTGGGGGCTGGCCTGGCAGCGACCATCACCGGCGAGACCTTCCTGGCCACCGCCCTCACCTGGGTCGCCGGCTTCATCGTCGCCCTGGTGTTCGGGTTCCTCGCCTACCTGTACTACGAGATCTCGGTCATCCTGTCGATGGCGGGCATCGGCTATGCGCTCGGTGCCACGCTGGCGGCAACCCTGGGCATCACGTGGTCCTGGGCGATCCTGCTGTCGGGCATCGCGGCCGGTGCCGTGCTGGCGATCCTGGCGTTGGCCATCGACCTGCCGATGACGCTGTTGACGATCCTGACTGCCTTCGCCGGCGCCAGCGTTGTGGTCGGTGGCCTCATGCTGGTCCTGGGCACGGTCAACGTCGCCGATGCCGACGCCGATCGCGTCGCCGTCACGCTGACGTCGTCACCGTGGTGGTTCGCGGTCTACGTCGCACTTGCGATCACGGGCATGGTCATCCAGTTCCGCGACACCGACCGTCGCCGCTCGGGCCTGCGCTCGGCGTGGGCGGCGGACGGCGGTCGCTCGACGCGTCCTGCCTGACGCGGCACGAAGCACGAGTGGCCGTCGCGGTCAGGCCTGGCCCTGGTCGTGGGTGGCCGATGCCTGGTCCGGGGCGACCTCGTCGGGTTCCGGGCGCAGTTCCTCGGGGAGGTTGTCGGCATCACCTTCGTGGCGCAGCCACACGGTGCGCTGGGGGAAGGGGATCCCGATCCCGGCGTCGTCGAGTGCGAGCTTGATGTCACGTCGCAGCGCCCGCGCCAACGCGTACTGCTGGCCCGGCACGGTCTTGATCCACAGCCGGATCACGACCGCATCGGCACCCAAGTCCTCGACGCCCAGGATTTCGGGGTCCTCGAGGACCTGGTCGGCGTTGCCCTCGCGCGCAGCGAAGTCGGCACAGGTCTGGCCGATCACGTCCATCGCCTGGTCGACGTCGGCGTCGTAGGCGATCGACACGTCCAGCAGCGCGCGTGCCCAGTCCTGGGACATGTTCCCCACGCGCTGGACCTGGCCATTGGGCACGAACCACAACGTGCCGTCGGTGCCGCGCAGCGAGGTCGTGCGCAACGAGATGCTCTCGACGACACCGGTGGCCTCGCCCAGGTCGATGATGTCACCCACGCCGAACTGGTCCTCGGCCAGCATGAACATCCCCGACAGGAAGTCCTCCACCAGGCTCTGGGCACCGAAGCCCAGCGCCACGCCCAGGATTCCGGCACTGGCGATCAACGGTCCCAGGTTGACCCCGAAGGCGCCCAGCGCCATCATCAGGCCGATGGTCCACACGACGACCGTCACGATCGACCGTGACACCTGGGCAATGGCCGTGATGCGTTGGTGGCGGCGCGGATCCGGGCGAGTGATCGATCCGACCTTCATGCCCCCCACATGCTTGGCGGGCTTGGGGTCACGGAACCGGACTGCCGCCCGCACGACCAGGCGTCGGGCGATCGCAGCCACGATCGCGGTCCCGAGGAGGATCAGGAGGGCTGACCCCATCGGGGCAGCGACGCCACCAAGGATGATGGCCAACCACTCCGGGACGCCCTGGTCGAGCAGCCAGTCGCACCCGGGAGACTCGGCGGGACAGCTCTGGGCAAGCAGTGGAGTCATCAGTGGCGCATCCTGGGGGGCGGGTGGGGGCGTGCCTCGGTGGCTGGCGGGGTCGGCCAGGTCCATCGTAGGCTCCGGCGACGGCCCGGTCTGCGTGGAACCGGCACCGCGGGGCGCGGCCCTGGGTCCTGACCGATCACCCGCGCGAGGCCACCGGTGCGCCCTTCCCAGCAGCCTCGACACGCTCGACGATCGACAGTGGCCGCAGTCCCGCCCCCACGCACGTGAACGGCGCCACGGCACCGGTCTCCCAGGCATCTGCCACGGCCTCGGCCAGCGCGCGGGCCGGACTGGCCCCGGCCGCCAGGTCACGATGCATGTCGCACATCACGTCGTGGGCGACGTCGTCACGCACCCGCGTCACGCCTGCCACGACGGTGCCCACGTCGGCATCGAGCAGGGCAGCCGTGAACCCGAGCGGCTCGTCCCCGGTGCGCACCGTCGCCGCACCCAGCTCGCAGGCCGACAGGACCACGACCTCGGCACCCGATCCCTTCGCCAACTCGTGGGCGAACACCGGACCATCGGCCATGCGCATCGAGGAGAACAGTGGTGAGGACTCGCGGTGGTGTCCGTGGGCAGCGACGTGCACCAGCGGCGCCCGGTCCAGCGCCGTCGTCGTGGCGGCCACCGTTGCGTCCGCCCCGACCAGGTGGCGTGCACCGGGCCATGACGCGGCCAGCGCGCCGACCTCGTCCTCGGCGCGCAGCAACCCCGGGCCTGCAACGAGCGTGACGGGCTCATCGCGATCTCCCCGGACCTGCAGCGCCGACAGCCATCGCGACAGGCACGGTGTCAACGTGGTCTCGATGCCCAGCCTGCTGGGCAGCAGCGGCCACGGCAGCACCGACAGCCCTCCCTGGGGCACCACGACCAGCGGCACGTCCCCGACCGCGACGGGCGTGACCAGCAGCCGGTCGAGCGCGTGCAGCCCCGTGCGCAGCGATTGGTGCATCACGTCGCGGATCGCCGGCGGAAGCCCCGGCGCCATCATTGCCTGCAGGTCCGCTCGCGCCCGTGCGCCCAGGGCGTCGATCTGCTGTCGGGGTGCCAGCGCGACGACGTCGGCATCACCGTCGCGAATGCGCACGACGTGCACCTCGTCGCCGAGGGCCACGTAGGACAGCGCGGTCGCGCCGTGGTCGGCCAGACCAACCGCGACGTCATCCAGACTGGCGATCGTGGCCACGTCGGCGACCCCGTCGCGTTCCCACTCCAGGGTCCGCAGGTGCTCCATCAGGCCCGCCATCTCGTCGCGAACCCGGGCCGCCTCCTCCGGGTGCGCGTCGGGATCGAGGTGGTCCAGCGCCGTGGTGGCCATGCGCAACTGGCCGAGCACCTCACGATGCGCCACCGGCATGTCGGCGCGCACTGCGGCGACGCGCGTCGACGCAGCCTTCGACTGCTCCACGACCTCGTAGAGGTCACGTCCGTCGCCGCCATCCATGGCCGATCGGATCCCGATGCTGGCCAGCTCGTGGCCATGCACCGCGACCGCCGTCCGCAGGTCCAGCGAGCCCAGCCGCGCCTGCTGGGTCGCCAATTCCCGCATGCCCACCACGACCAGGTCCCGCACCTCCCGCGCGGGCCGGCCGGACCGTGCTGCGACCCGTGCGCGTGCCCGATGCCAGCGCAGTCGCATGCTGGTGCCCGCGGTCGCCGCCGGGCGGGCAGCCTCCAACTCGATGCGAGCCCGGTCCAGGTCACCGGCCGCCAACGAGAGCTCCACGGCCATCAGCCGCGTGACCGACTCCAGCCCGTCGTCAGTGCCGGGCGCGATGCGTGCCAGCACCTGGTCGACCCGCCCACGCACCGATTCCAGCGTTGTCGGCGGTACCTCCACGCGCACGTGGCGCTCGACCTCCACGGCAAGTTCCACGATCTCGGCCCGTTCGCCCCAACGGCGATTGCCCTGGCGTTCGAAGCAGCCATGTGCGCGTCGCGCCGCCCGGGCGGCCACGTCGAGATCGCCCGTCAACAGGGCCAGCCGAGCCCGCGCCAGTTCGGCCTCACCCTGGTCCTGCCACCGGTCTCCCCCGGCGAACCCGGCGATGGCGTCGAGCAACAGCGCATCGGCCTCGTCGAACAGGCCGGCCTCGACCAGTGCTCGGGCACGATCCATGGCCACGATCGGGTCGGCGAGCAACTGCGCGACCATCGTGTCGTCGATCGGAGGGTGCGACGCGGTCCCCATGAGGCGAAGTGCAGCCGGCAGGTCACCACGCAGGTGCGCCAGGTACCCACGGTTGTGGCGGGCCTTGTGGGCCAACTCGACGTCTCCCGCCCGGTCCGCCAGTTCCTCGGCCCGACGCAGGTCCTCCCAGGCACGCGTGAGGTCACCCATCTCCATGTGGAGGTTGCCGCGATTGAGCAGGAGTCGTGCCTTGGTCGTGGGGTCGCCCCGGTGCCAGGCGGTGTCGTCGACCTCCCAAGCGGCCAACGCTGCCGCGGCATCGCCGGATCTCGCGTGGCAGTAGCCGCGAACCTGGGCGACGGTGACGGCGAGGTCGTCCGGCGCCAACCGGTCGACCCAGTCCTGGGCCCGGTCGACGCCGGCCAGTGCGCCCGCCACCGGATCGCCCGACTCCATGCTCGAGTACGCGAGCGTGAGCTCCGCCTGCACGGCGATCTCCGCCACCCTCGGCGTGGGTGCGAACTCGTCCAGTTCGGCCAGCACGGCACGCATGGTTGCGCAGGCCTCGACGTAGTGGTGCAGGCGCCCCTGGTCGAGCCCCTGCTGGAGCAGCTCCTGCACCCGATCGATGTCGTCGTCAGCCATGCCCACTCGCCGGATCGTCGTGGCCGAGAGTCTAGGAGGCTCCCCGACGACGCATGTCGATCCGGCAGACACCGCGTGCTCCGCCAGCCGTCGGGGCGCGCACACGACGCTCCCGGACACTCACACGATGCTCACACCAGGAAGGTCGGTGTCACCAGCAGCGCACCGCCGTCGGCGTCGTGGACCGACACCTGTGCCATCCCCTCCGGCATGTCGTCCACCCCGAACCGTCCCTCGTCGGACACCTCGACGTCGACCGTGCTGCCGACCATGCGCAGGCCGACGAGGGCGGCCGAGCCGGCGCCACCGGCGATCCACCCGTCGAGTCGACGGCGGCCATGCCCGCTGCCCCCGATCATCAGCGTCAGGGTGTGGTCGTCGGTGCTGAACGTGATGGTGCGAGCCGTGGCTGCGCCACTCGAGCGGACCCCGGCACGTGCACCCGCGCCGTGGTCCGTCGACACCAGACGCGCGACCTCGGCCTCGACTTCTGCCATCGCGACGGCGAACCGTGCGCGTGCGGCCAGGTCGGCGGGAACGGGATCGAGGTGGCCGTGGATGCGAGCCAGGTCGGCGAGGACCCGGCGGTCTCCGGTGTCCAGTGGATCACCGGCACCGGACGGCTCGTCGTGCCTGGGGTCCTGGGTCGTCATCCCGCACCTCCGAGGAGTTCGAAGTCCCATTGGTCGTCGTGCTCGAGCGCCGCCCGCAGCTTGGCCAGGCAACGTCCGCGGGTGGGACCGATGCTGCCGACGGGCATGCCCAGCGCCTCCGAGATCGTCGCGTAGTCCGGACGGTCGGAGAAGGCGATCACACGCAGCAGGGCCTGGCACCGTTCCGACAACTCCTGGACATGCGCCCACAGGACCCGCGCCTCCTCGTCCATCTCGGCGACGGCATCGGGTCCGGGCGTCGGGGTGGCGGTGGCCACCCAGTCGGTGTCGGCCGGATCCACCTGGCCAATGGTGGCGCCCAGGTCGTCGCTGCGGACCGGCCGGTCCCGCCGACGTGCGCGCCAGGCGTCCCGGCGCACGGTGGTCACGAGCCACGACACGACGGCGCGGGGTTCGTTGATCGACTCGGCCTTGCGGACCAGTGCGAGCCATCCTCGCTGCACGACGTCCTCCGCCAACTGTCGGTCCAGTCCCTGGCTGCGAGCCACGTGCCACAGCAGGGGCGTGACCACCTCGACGAGATCGTCGAAGCCACTGCGATCGCCTGCGAGGTGGCGACGGAAGCAGACCTCGGCTCGATCGGTGAGGGTCGCGCTCATGGCCGCTCCAGGTTCGTGGTCGCGGCCACGATCTCCCAGGTCCGGGTCACGATGCTGCCGACGTCCTCGTGCGCCTTCACACCGGCACTCCCCAGCGCTGCGGCGACTTCGGCCGCGTAGACGGGGGCGGCGAACGAGGTGCCGCTCCAGATCGCGAATCCACGGGTGTAGTCATCGGGGTCCAACGCCGCCCGCGTCATGCCGAACGGCGAGACGGCACTGACGTCGGGAGCCTGGCCCGCGTCGACCAGCGGGAACGCAGACACCAGGCCGACGCCGACACGCCAGGTCGTCACCCAGGGCCCGTCGTTGCTGAACAGGGCCGACGTGCCGTCGGGATTGGTCGCCCCGACCGTGACCACCGGGACGACGTCGCGCTCGGTCGGCACCCGGTCATGGGGTGCCAGCGCGGCGGGAAAGGCCGGCCGCACGGTTGCGTCGTTGCCGGCCGAGGTGACGACGGCGATCCCCAGCATCCCCAGCGCCCGCAGTCGGGAGGCGAGCATGATGCTGTAGTCCGCGTCCTCCGGTGCCTCGTGGTAGTAGCCCAGGGACATCGACACCACGTCCACCTCGCGATCCTCGAGGCCCCGTCGAGCGCGCAGTTGGCGCACCACGAGCAGCGCCAGCGCCTCGAGCACCTCGAACTCCGAGGCGACACCGTCACGGCCGAACACCGGCACGCTCACCAGGTGGGCCTCGGGGCAGGCCTGGCGGATCAGTCCGGCGATGAACGTGCCATGCCCACTGTGGCTGCCGAGCTGGCGCAACAGCGCGTTGTCGACGACGGAGGCACCGAGCAGACCATGGTCACCGACCGGAATCCCGCCGACGGTCGGGGCCCGGTCGACGACGGTCTCGGGCAGCCAGGGGTGCGGTGCGACGGGAGAGTCGAGCACCGCGACCGTCACGGGACGGTCGCCACTGGGCGGCGTCACCTGCGGGGCGGGACCCAGGAACGTGGTCGGCATCCGCCCTCCCCATCCGGGTTGGGCATACCGACCGACGGCCCCGGCAATCGGGTTGCCCGACCACATGGGAT
>DATFMD010000464.1:0-4532 GCA_035267125.1 Nitriliruptoraceae bacterium
TCGCCGGCAGTCAGGAGTTGCGCATTCATGAAGGTGGTTCCCCAGGTTCGCACGTGATCAGGTGGTGGTTGGCCGTCGGCCGCTGCGCCCACTCTAGCCACTCGACCGATCAGTGCCGGTCGATTGGCCACATCGGCGCCAACAGCGCGCGTCGGACGCGGTCGTCGCAGCGACTCCAGCCCAGTGCGAGCGTCTACAGCCCGTGGAGGGGAAAGACGGTGTGGCGCAACTCGGCCGCGGCCCGTCGGGCCATCTCCCGTGCCCGCATGTCGAGGTGCTCGGGAATGTCGACTGCAGCGTCGAGGAAGGCGTCCGGCGCTCGCTGTCGCGTCCGCTCCTGCGCATCCTCGCGCCAGTGCATGGGCGTGTCGATGGGGAGGCTGGCACCTGCCATCTCACCCAGGGCCATCGTCCAGGCACGCGGGACCACGTGGACCCACTGGTAGCCGCCACCACCCAGGGCCACCCACTTGCCGTCTGCCGCCTCGTGGGCCAACCGGTGCAGACGCGCGTAGACGTCGGCGTAGTCCGACGTGGTCAGTGACAAGTGCGCCAGCGGGTCGGTCACGTGGGTGTCGCACCCCAACTGGGTCACCAGCGCGTCCGGGCCGAAGGCGCGGACGAGGGGCTCCACGATCCGGTCGAAGGCATCCAGCCACACGGCGCCCGAGGTGCCGGGCGCCAGCGGGACGTTGATGGCGAACCCCTGGGCCAGCGGTCCCCCGATGTCGTCTGCGTTGCCCGTGCCGGGGAACAGGAAGCGACCGGACTCGTGCAACGAGATGGTCATCACTCGTGGGTCGTCGGCGAACATGACCTCGACGCCGTCGCCATGGTGCACGTCGACGTCGACGTAGGCGATCCGCTCGGCCCCGTGCTCGAGCATGTGGTCGATGGCGATGGCGGGGTCGTTGTAGATGCAGAACCCGGCCGCACGGTCCGGCATCGCGTGGTGCAGTCCACCAGCAGGGTTGAAGGCGTGCGCGACCTCGCCCGACCACACCATCCGGGCGGCCTCTCGCGACGCCGCGCACACCTTCATGGATGCCTCGTGCATGCCGGCAAAGGCGGGCGTGTCACCGGGACCCAGCCCGAAGTTCCAGTCGGGGATGATGGAGGGATCTGCGGAGGATCGTCGCACCGCCTCCACGAAGTCGGCACGGTGGCGGCGCAGGACGAGGTCGACGTCCAGTTCACCGGGCTTCGTCTCCACCACGTTGGGCAGGTTCGGCAGCCCGATCGCCCGCATCAGGTCGATCGTCAACTCGACCCTGATCGGGGACAACGGATGGTCGGCTCCGAAGTCATACCCGGCCAGGTCGTCGTCCCAGACCAGGCCAACACGTTCATCCGACACCGGGGCTCCGTTCCCAGGGCGGCCACTGTAGGGCGACACGGCTGGCCGGTGATCGTGCGGCGATCACGAGGTCATGCCCCGAGTTCGCGCCCGCGGCGCGTCGCGGCGTCGATCGCGGCGACGACGGCACCGGAGAAGTCGTGGGTGCCCAGCGCCTCGAGCCCTGCAAGGGTCGTCCCGCCGGGCGACGACACCATCTCGCGAAGACTGCCCGCATCGTGCTCGCTGCCCCGCAACAGGACGCCGGCCCCCGCAACGGTCTGCTCGACCAGGGCCACGGCATCGTCGGGTTCCAGGCCCTGTTCGATCGCGCCGGCAACCATGGCCTCTGCCAGTGCGAAGACGTAGGCAGGGCCCGATCCGGACACGGCCGTCACGGCGTCGAACAGGGACTCGTCGATGACGCGCACGTCGCCAGCGCCCGTCACCAGGGCGGCGGCTCGAGCCACGTGGTCGTCGCCCGCGAAGGCACCCGGGGTCAACACCGACATGCCGTGGCCCACGAGCAGAGGCGTGTTCGGCATGATGCGCACGACCGGGAGGTCGCGACCCAGGGCATGTTGGATCGTGTCCGTGCGGATGCCTGCGGCGACCGAGACGACAAGGGTCGAGGTGTCGACCTCGGGGCCGACCCGGCCGGCGACGTCGGCGACCAGGTGGGGCTTGACCGCGAACACCACGATGTCGGCGCCGGCCACGGCATCACGGGTGTCGGCCACGGTCGCGATGCCCAACTCGGCGCCGACCTCGGCCCGACGATCGGCGTCCGGTTCCACGCCCACGAGGTTCACCGGGTCCATGTCGTCGTCGGCGACGACCGCTGCCGCGATGGCGGCACCGATCCGGCCGAGACCGATGATGGCGATCCGGCCGAGGCCATCGCTGTCCGAAGTGCGTGCACCGGCATGGTTGGCAGTCGGCATCGCGAGGTTCCGGTTCGTCGTGGGGTCGTCCGCGTGTGCTCCGGGGTCACCCCTGCGTGGACACGGGGTTGGGTGGCATGTCGTTGGCGGCCCGCCACCGTTGCTCGGCGTCGATGTAGCGCTCGAAGCCGGCACGCAAGACGCTGTTGAACGTCGCGTCCGAGACCGCCAGCACCTCCCCGAGCAGTTCGTCGAGGTGTGCCTCCGACACCGCGACATGGGGAACGCGCCCGGCCAGCACGACGTTGCCGTCGTCGTCGAGGGCGAAGTGCACCCAGCCCATGTCCTGGTTGCGATGCAGCAGGAGTTCGTGGACGGCGCCATGGTTCTCGTCCGGACGGCCCGCCAGCAGGGACGTGACGCGCACCGATCGTTCGCCGATCGTGAACAGGACCGGGATGGTGCGCTTCCACTCCCCCGACAGCATCGTCATCCACTGCGACTCGCCCACCTGGTCGACATCGAGGCCCAGTTCCGCGAGGGTCTCGGTGATGACGGCGGTGGAACGCGCCACGATCTGGTCGTCCATCGCGCTCCCTTGTGTCGGACTGGGGCCGCACCGTCACGCACGACCTGCCGGCAGCCGAGCCACCGTCAGGCCCGAGCCACCGTCAGGCCCGAGCCACCGTCAGGCCCGAGCAATCGTCAGGCACATGCCGCCGCAGGCTCGGGCGCGACCTCACGATACACGGCCTCGAGTCGATCAACGGTGACATCCCATGACGACTGCATCGCCCACGCGCGCCCGGCTGCGCCGGTGCGAGCGGCACGCTCGGGGTCGAGCAGGTATCGGGCCAGGGCGGCGCCGTAGTCGTCGGGATCGTGGCCGGCAACGAGCGTGCCACCGTCACGCACGACGTATTGGAGTCCCTCGACGTCCGCCGCCACGACGGGCGTCGCGGATGACTGGGCTTCGAGCGCAACCAGTCCGAATGTCTCGCTTCGGGACGGCACGACGACTGCCGCGGCCGCACGGTAGAGCGCGGCGAGCCGATCCTGGTCCATCGCCGGCAGGAACGTCACGGCATCACCGACGCCGAGCGACTCGGCGAGCGTTCGCAATTCGTCCGGGCCGGACAACCCGGCCCCGGCCCCGGAGACGCCGCCGACGACGACCAGCCGTGCATCCGGCACCTCGCGGCGCAACCGTGCCAACGACTCGATGGCGATGTCGGGACCCTTGAGGGGCTGGAGTCGCCCCACGAACAGCACGATGGGGCCGGCGTCAGACAGGGTTGCGACCAATGGATCATCGGGGTCACCGTCGGGCACCAGCGTGCCAGTCGGATCGGAACCGGCCGGGCGGAACAGGTCCACGTCCACCCCGGCCGGCACCGTCGTGATCCTGGCACCCGACAGCCCGAAGTGGCGGTGCAGGAGGCGGCCCTCGCCGCACGTCAGTGCCAGCACCCGGGCGGCATCGGAGGCAATCCGACGTTCTGCCTCCAGGCGCAACGGCGGTTCGGGCACGTCACCCGGTGCCAGTGCCTGGTTCTTCATGACACCAATGGTGTGGAAGGTGTGCACGAACGGGATGCCGAGATGCCGTGCCAGCCGTCGCGCGACCCAGCCCGACAGCCAGTAGTGACTGTGGATGACGTCGTCGGGCCGAATCAGCGGCCGCGCCTGCATCGCGAAGGAGCACAGCATCGACGGCAGGTCGGGCTTGGGCACGGGCTCTGGCGGGCCGGCATCGACGTGGCGCACGACGACACCGGAGGGCAGCCGGATCTCGGACGGATCGTCCGCATCGGTGCGTCGGGTCAGGACCTGGACGTCATGGCCCCGCTGCGCGAGGCGCGCGGACACTTCCCGCACGTAGACATTCAGGCCTCCGCCGTCACCGGTCCCGGGCTGCGACAGCGGCGAGGTGTGCGCAGACAGCAACGTCACCCGCGACGTGGCCGAGGACGTGGGCAGCGGCGTCGCCGACGTGGTCATCGGGTCACGTCCACGCGCTGGATCACACGGTCGGTGGCACCGAAGCGATACTTGTAGGGCTCGTCGCCGCGCAGCAGGTCGAACGTCGCGAGGTCCTGATCCGCTGCTTCGCGGATGAGCTCGGTCACCAACACCATGCCGGGAGCGAAACTGGACAGCACCGGGTCGAAGGCCGAGTTGTACAACCCCCAACGGTCGCCGTCGACCAACGAGACGGTGGCCGCGGCGGGACGGTCGCCCACCGACAACACGTGCAGGCGCATGACGTCGTCGTCCACGAACTCGTCGGCGAGCGCGGAGAAGAACGTGCG
>DATFMD010000465.1:0-2768 GCA_035267125.1 Nitriliruptoraceae bacterium
TCGCTGTCCTCGGAGGTCCTGCGCGAGTACCGCGAGTACGAGCGCACGGTCACCACGCTGGTCGACGCGTCGGTCAAGCCGAAGGTCGCCGCCTACATCGGCGCCATCTCGCAGCGTCTGGACGCCTACACGACAGTCGAGGCGCAGGATGCCGTCGATGAAGCGACGCCGGACGTTGCGAGCGCAGCGAGCAACTCCGACGCGCCCGCAGGGCGCGCCGTCCCGTTCGCGATCATGAAGTCCAACGGTGGGGTGATCAGCGCGGCCGAAGTCGTGCACCAACCCATCACCACCGTGCTGTCGGGGCCGGCGGCCGGGGCGCTCGGTGCGGCGATGGTGGCAGGTGCCGGTGAGTGGGACCGCCTGCTGACCCTGGATGGAGGAGGGACGTCCACCGACGTGTCGGTCGTGCTGGACGGCGAGCCGACGCTGACCACCGAGGGCTCCGTCGGACGCTTCCCCTCGAAGATCCCCATGATCGACATCGTCACGGTCGGTGCGGGCGGAGGTTCCATTGCCTGGATTTCGCCCGAGGGAACCCTGAAGGTCGGGCCCGAGTCGGCCGGCGCCGACCCCGGACCGCTGTGCTACGACCTGGGCGGTACGCAGCCCACCATCACCGACGCCCACGTGGTGCTGGGACGCATCCCCGCCCACCTGCTGGGAGGCGAGATCCCACTCGACGTCGCGGCCGCACGTGCCGGCATCGACGACATCGCGGCCAGGCTCGACATGGACCCCGAGGAGTGCGCCACCGGGATCCTCGAGATCTCGGCCTTCAACCAGGCGAACGCGATTCGGCAGGTCACGGTCAAGCGCGGCCTGGACGTACGCGGGTTCGCGATGGCGGCGTTCGGTGGGTCGGGTCCGCTGCTGGTGTGCCGCCTGATCGACATCCTCGGCGTGCAGGCAGTCGTGGTGCCCAGGGATCCCGGCAACCTGTCCGCCTTCGGCCTGTTGACCGTGGACGTGAAGAACGACTACGTCCAGACCCACGTTGCCACCGACACGGACGTCGATCTGGAAGCCGTGGGCGCCGTGTTCGCGAGGCTGGAAGACCGTGCTGCCGACGCGCTGGTGCGTGAGGGCTTCGACGATGACGTGCACCAGTTCCAGCGCACTGTCGACCTGCGCTACGACGGCCAGGCCTTCGAGGTGCGGGTGCCGGCGCCGGCGGGAGCGATCGACCACGACTTCCGCGCGACGGTGGTGGCACGCTTCCATGCTGCCCACGAACAGTTGTACGGCTACGGCTACGTCGATGATCCGCGCCACCCGGTCGAGTGGGTGAACCTGCGGGTGTCCGGCATCGGACCGATCACACGCCCCGACCTGGCCCGTCTGCCGGCACGTGATGGCGGTGACGTGTCGGCCGCCGGGACCGGAACCCGCCCGGTGTTCGTCGACGGATGGCACGAGGCCCCGATCTTCTGGCGCGACGACCTGCGCGCAGGTGACGAGATCCCGGGGCCCGCCGTGATCGAGGAGTTCGGGTCGACAATTCCGGTGCATCCCGGCTTCACCGCACGGGTGGACGACCTCGCCAACGTCGTGGTGACGTCGGACGGGGCCGACCTGGCCGGTGGTGCCCTGAAGAGCGCGACCGACGTGACGATGGAGGAACTGGCATGAACGGTGGACCGCTCACTGACGGCGCCTCCCCTCGTGCCTCGGGCAGGATGCAGAACTCACTGCGTTCCTTCTGCGTACCTGAATGTGTGATCGGAGGGCTGGCATGAATGGTGGACCACTCACTGACGGAAGGGGGCGGGTGGATCCCGTGGTGCTCGAGATCGTCGCCGGCACCCTGGCGTCGATCGAGAAGGAGGTGGAGGACGCCATCGGGCGCACGTCGCGTTCGCCCATGATCCGTGACGCGCACGACTACCGCGCCGGCATCTACGACCGCCACCTGCGCAAGCTGACCGGGCGCTCCTACTCGGCGTTGGTGCAGCCCATCGTGCGGGACTTCCCGATCGAGGAGATGGTCCCGGGCGACGTGTTCTTCCACAACGACGTCTACCAGTCGGAAGGCGGCATCGGCCACCTGCCCGACCTGTGCATCACCGTGCCGGTCTTCGGGGTCGCGGACGCCGATGGGCGTGCGCAGGTGGTGGCGTTCGTGCAGGCGTTCGGGCACCACGACGACATCGGCGGTGCCGTCCCGGGCTCCATGCCCTCGCACGCGACGTCGGCCTTCGAGGAGGGGCTGATGGTCCCCCCGATCAAGTTGTGGGACGCCGGCGTGCCCAACCGTGCCGCCCTGACGATCATGACGCGCAACTCCCGCATGCCGGACTCGCTGGCGGGTGACCTGCAGGCTGAGGCGTCGGCGTGCCTGATGGGTTCGCGCCGGGTGGCCGAGTTGTTCGACCGCTACGGGTCCGGCGTCGTGGAGGCCGCCTTCGACCGCATCGTGGCCGACTGCACCGAGACCTATCGTCGCGAGATCCTGTCGAAGATCCCCGACGGCACCTACGTGTGGGAGGACTACGCCGAACACGACGGGGTCGACGAACCCCGCCTGCATGCCCAGCGCATCACGCTGACCAAGACCTCCGACGACGGTGGCCGGTTGGTGATCGACTTCACCGGGACGTCGCCCCAGGCGCGTGGTCCCATCAACCACTGCGGGGACTACTCCGACGGCAACTTCCTCAAGAAGTGGTTGGCGCCGATCCTGCGCAACCTCGCCGACACGCCCGAACGCATGGCCGAACTGGACGTCAACGAGGGCATCGTCGACCTCATCGAGATGCGCTTCCCCG
>DATFMD010000466.1:0-11841 GCA_035267125.1 Nitriliruptoraceae bacterium
CCACGTCGGCCAGGTGCTGCGTCTGCCGTGACCGGCCACCGAATGGGTGACAGGGCCCCGCGACGGTGACGCGGCCCGGATCTCTGGGGCGGTACCGTTGGCCGCCGATTCGTCGTCATTCGCAGGACTCGTCCATGTCGCATCTTCACCGCCCGGCCACTGATGGCTCACGGGGCGGCCTGTTGGTGCCAGCGGGACTCGTGGTGGCGGCAATCGTCGTCGTGGGCCTTGGCTTCGTCATCGCAGGTGGCCAGTCGGGCAACCCAGCCGTGGACCTCGCGGTCGCGGCCACGCCAACTAGCACCCAGGCGCCGGCCGCGACATCGTCACCTGCTCCTTCGCCGGCGGCCGCCTCCACACCGACCACCGCACCCAGTTCGACGTCCACCCCGGCCCCGACGCCCACCCCGGCCCCGACGGCCACCCCCACTCCGACTCCGACTCCGACGATCACGCCGGAGATCCCGGCACCGGCCCCCGAGCCGGCGCTGTCCGGTCCCCAGCATCCCAGCGGCGAGACCAGGCTGGTCCAGGTCCAGACCCTGACCGGCAACCTGTCGTCAAAGTCCGTTGTGGCCAACGACACCGGCACGCTGTTCGCCCAGAACATGATGTACCAGCACACGATCTCGGTGTTCGACGCAGACGGCGCCCTGGTCAGGACGATCCCGGATGCGGTCGAACTGGCCGACTTCGGGGTCGAGGGGCACCCGGGCACCACGCGTGGCGCACCCGTCGAAATGGCGTTCAGCCCCGATGGGCAGACCGGCTGGGTGTCCAACTACTCGATGTACGGCGAGGGCTTCGGGCCCGAGGGCAGTGACCAGTGCAGTCCGGGTGACGGCTACGACGACAGCTACCTGTACGAGGTGGACGTCACGACGCTCGAGATCGTCGATGCGATCGAGGTGGGCGCCGTACCCAAGTACGTGGCGACGACCCCGGACGGGTCCAAGGTGCTGGTGACGAACTGGTGCACCTGGGACCTGTCCGTCGTCGACACCGCCAGCAACACCGAGATCGCGCGCATCCCGCTCGATGGCCGGTACCCGCGCGGCATCGAGGTGTCGCCCGACAGCAGCACCGCGTGGATCGCCATGATGGGCTCCGACCGCATCGCCACCGTGGACCTGCAGTCGTTGACGATGGTGGACGGGTCATGGAGCCAGCCGGGCGATGGACCTCGCCACCTGGTGCTCTCACCTGACGGCAAGCTGCTGTACGTGACGAACAACACCAGTGGCAACGTCGTCAAGCTGGATGCCGCCACCGGGGAACACCTGGGCTCTGTCGTGACCGGCAACAACGCTCGGTCGATGGACATCTCGACCGACGGCGAGGCGCTGTACGTCGTCAACTACAAGGCCGAGACGTTGTCGAAGGTGCGGACATCCGACATGACCGTGGTCCAGGAGTTGCCGACCAACGCCATGCCGATCGGGATCACCTACGAGCCGACCCAGCGCCGCGTCTGGGTGGCCAACTACAGCGGCACCCTGCAGGTGTTCGACGACTCGCACGTGCTGTTGGACTGAACCCGGCGGGCGGCCGGCCTTCGCGACGGGGCTCGCGGGCCCTGGTTGGAACACGGCGCTCGCGCTCCGCTACGGTGTCGGCACCACGTCCTTTAACCGCGGTCCCGTGAGGCCGCCAAGGAGCCCGGTGCGATGGCGCTTGCCACCATGTCCACCTGCACGCCACGATCTCCGCACCACCTGACGACCGATGGCCCCGCCGTCGGTCGTTCGCTCGTCTTCGGCGGCGTTGGCGGCCACGGGGGGCGTCGATGACCAGGTTGCTGGATGCGGACGACATTCGCCGGGCGCTGCGACGGCTGGCCCATGAACTGGTCGAGGCCAACCACGGTGCCGAGGGGCTGGTGCTGATGGGCATCCAGACGCGCGGCGTGCCGCTGGCGCACCGCCTCGCCGACCACATCGCCGACATCGAGGGTGTCGACGTGCCGGTCGGCCCGCTGGACGTGACGCTGTATCGCGACGACGTGGCGTCGCGCCCACCCCGGGCACTTGCCGACACGCGGTTCCCGGTCGACGTCAACGGTCGGGTCGTGGTGCTCGTCGACGACGTCCTGTTCACGGGCCGCACGATACGGGCCGCGCTCGATGCCATCCTGGACGTCGGGCGTCCTGACGCAATTCGCCTGGTGGCGCTGGTCGACCGCGGGCACCGCGAACTGCCCATCCGAGCCGACCACGTGGGCAAGAACCTGCCGACTGCCCTGGCCGAACGCATCTCGGTGCGGCTGTCGGACATCGACGGCACCGACGAGGTGGTGCTCGAGCGTGACGGGGGGATCGATGCAAACGGCGGTGCGGCCGATGCGAATGGCGGTGCGGCCGATGCGAATGGCGGTGCGGTCGATGCGAATGGCGTGCCCGCCACGGCGGAGCAGGGGAGTGGCGAATGACGTTTCGACGACTCATCGCGATCGACGACCTCGACGTCGATGATCTGCAGTTGGTGCTCGACACCGCCGAGGTGATGGACGAGATCTCGGCGCGACGGATCAAGAAGGTGCCGACCCTGCGCGGCCGCACGGTGTGCAACATGTTCTTCGAGGACTCCACCCGGACCCGGCTGAGCTTCGACATCGCCGCCAAGCGACTGTCGGCCGACGTCATGAACTTCTCTGGCAAGGGTTCGAGTGTCTCCAAGGGCGAATCCTTCAAGGACACCGCGCTCACGTTGGACGCCATGGGCGTGGATGCCGTCGTCATCAGGTCGTCGTCGGCCGGTGCGCCGTTGCAGTTGACGCGCCACCTCGACGTGCCGGTGCTCAACGCCGGCGACGGATGGCACCAACACCCGACGCAGGCGCTGCTGGACCTGTACACCATGCGCTCGCACTTCGGTCGCCTGGAGGGCCTGACCGTCACGATCTGTGGCGACATCATCCATTCCCGAGTCGCACGCTCCGAGATCGAGGCCCTGAACCTTGCCGGTGCAACGGTGCGGCTGGTGGCCCCGTCCACGTTGCTGCCCACCGACGTCAGTTCGTGGGACGTCGAGGTGGTCGTCGATCTCGACGATGCGCTGGCGGACAGCGACGTGGTCTACATGCTGCGGGTGCAACGCGAACGCATGCATCGAGCCTTCTTCCCGTCCACCCGCGAGTACGCCCGTCTGTACGGGCTCGATGCCCGGCGCCTCCAGCACCTGCCCGACCACGCGATCGTGATGCATCCGGGTCCGATGAACCGGGGCGTGGAGATCACCCCGGACGTGGCGGACTCGCCGCGGGCACTGATCACCGACCAGGTCAACAACGGCATCGCCGTGCGCATGGCCTGCCTGTACCTCCTCATCGCCGGATCGGAGACGCAGTGACCGAGATCCTGCTCAAGCACGGGCGGGTCGTGGACCCGGCCAGCGGTCACGACGGGGTGAGCGACCTGCGCATCGTGGACGGTGTGGTCGCCGAGCGCGGCGACGACCTGTCGACGACCGGCGAGGTGGTCGACTGTGCCGGTCTGTGGGTGCTGCCCGGACTGGTCGACCTGCACACGCACCTGCGTGAGCCCGGCTTCGAGGATGCCGAGGACATCGCCACGGGCTCCGCCGCGGCAGCCGCAGGTGGCTACACGGCAGTGGCGGCCATGGCCAACACGAATCCGGTCTGCGACACGGCCGCGGTTGCCGAGTTGGTGGCTCGACGTGGCGCGGATGTCGGTCTCGTGCACGTGCGCCCGGTGGGCGCCATCACGATCGGGTTGGCCGGTGAGCGGCTGTCGGAGATGGGTGAACTGCACGACTCGGCTGCCCGGGTCGACTTCTTCTCGGACGACGGCATCCCGGTTGCCGACAGCCTGATGATGCGCCGTGCACTGCAGTACGCGGCCCGCTGGGACGCGGTCATCTGCAACCACTCTGAGGATCCGTCGCTCACCGTCGACGCCCAGATGAACGAGGGACGAATGTCTGCGGTGCTCGGGCTGCCGGGGTGGCCGCGCGAGGCCGAGGAGGTCATGATCGCTCGGGACCTGATCCTGGCCGAGAACCTCGGGGCGAGGCTTCACGTGCCACACGTGTCGACGGCAGGCAGCGTCGACCTGATCCGGCGGGCCAAGGCTGCCGGCGTGCGCGTCACGGCAGAGGTCACGCCGCACCACCTCCATCTCGATGACGGGGTCGTGGCCAGCTACGACCCGGTCTACAAGGTGAATCCACCGGTACGGACGGCCAGCGACGTCACGACCTTGCGCCTGGCCCTGGCGGACGGGACGATCGACGCGGTGGCGACCGACCACGCCCCCCACCCCCATGAGCAGAAGGACCAGGAGTGGAACCATGCTCCCTGTGGCATGCTCGGGCTCGAGACGGCCTTTGCCGTGGTGGTCACGGACCTGGTGGCAACGGGCGAGCTGGACCTGTCGACGGTCGTGCGACGCTTCACGACCGGCCCCGCAACCGTGCGTGACATGCACGGCCACGGGGGCGCACTGGTCGACGGCGAGGTCGCGAACATCACGGTCGTCGATCCGGATGCACGCTGGGTCGTGGACGGCCGCGCCCTGCAGTCGCGCGCCCACAACACGCCCTTCGAGGGCGAGGAACTCACGTCCCGGCCAGTCCACACCCTCCTCGGTGGCCGATTCACATTGCGTGATGGAGAGGTGCAGTGGTGACGGCCCGAATGATGCCCGGGAGTTGCGCCAGCAACTCCAACGCTGGCGCCGATGGCAACCGGTTCTGCCGGTCAGCCTGCGTCGCCAGCGCATTCACATTGCGTGATGGAGAGGTGCAGTGGTGACGGCTCGCATGTTGCCCGGGAGTTGCCCCAGCCCGTGTTCGTTGCTTGACGGAAAGGTGTGCTGGTGACGACGGCTCAGACAACCCGCGATGCCCTGCTCGTCCTCGAGGACGGGTCGGCCTTCCGAGGCACCTCCTTCGGTGCGGCGGGCACCGGCTTCGGCGAATCGGTGTTCAACACCGGCATGACCGGCTACCAGGAGGTGCTGACCGACCCCTCCTACCGACGCCAGGTGGTGACCATGACGGCGCCCCAGGTCGGCAACTGGGGCATGTGCGACGAGGATGCCCAGTCGGACCGCATCCAGGTCTCGGGCTTCGTGGTGACCGAGGCTGCGCGCCGGGTCTCGAGCCATCGCGCCACCTCCACGCTGCGCGACGACCTGGCGGCCGCCGGAGTCGTGGGCATCGAGGGCATCGACACGCGCGCCGTGACGCTGCGCCTGCGCGACCATGGGGCGATGCGGTCGGGCGTGTCCACGGAAGTCCTGGAGGTCGAGGAGTTGCTGGCCCGGGTGCGCCAGTCGCCGGGGATGGAGGGGGCGGACCTCACCGGCGAGGTGACCACGCCGGCGGTCTACCACGTGGCTGCGACGTCACCGTCCCGGTTTCGCGTCGTCGCCGTCGACTTCGGGGTCAAGCGCAGGATGCTGTCGTTGCTGGCCGCCATGGGATGCGACGTCGTCGTGGTGCCGGCCGGGACGACCGCCGACGACGTGCTGGCCCACGAACCCGACGGTGTGCTGCTGTCGAACGGGCCTGGTGATCCGGCCGCGGTCGTGCAGGGCCACGCCACCACGCAGGACCTGCTCGGGAGGGTGCCGGTGTTCGGCATCTGCCTGGGGTCGCAACTGCTGGGTCGAGCGCTGGGCGCCGACACCGGCAAGTTGGCCTTCGGGCACCACGGCCTGAACCAACCGGTGGTGCGACGTCGCGACGGTGTCGTCGAGATCACCTCCCACAACCACGGCTTCGCGGTCGATGCCACGACCCTGGGTGACCAGGTCGACGAGCACACCTGGGGGACCCCGGACCACGGCCTCGTCGACGTGACGCACGTCAACCTCAACGACGACTGCGTGGAGGGGCTGTCGTGTCGGGACCTGCCGGCCTTCGCCGTCCAGTACCACCCCGAGGCAGCACCCGGCCCCCACGACGCCAGGTATCTCTTCGACGACTTTGCCGCCCTGATGGAGCAAGGATCCTGACGATGCGACCTGTTTCTGGACGTTCTGAGCGAAGCCAAGAACTCCAACGTGCCCGCAGGGCACGCGACGACTTTGCCGCCCTGATGCAACGAGGATCCTGACATGCCACGTCGCACCGACCTCACCTCGGTCCTGGTCCTGGGCTCCGGGCCCATCATCATCGGCCAGGCCTGTGAATTCGACTACTCCGGCACGCAGGCGTGCAAGGTCCTCAAGGAGGAGGGCCTGCGCGTCGTGCTCGTCAACTCGAATCCCGCGACCATCATGACCGATCCGGAACTGGTCGACGCGACCTACATCGAGCCATTGACGGTGGCGGCGGTCACGCGCGTGCTGGAACGCGAGCAGGTCGACGCCGTGCTGCCGACCCTGGGGGGCCAGACCGCGCTCAACCTGGCCGTCGACCTGGACGCCGCGGGCGTGTTCGAACGGCTGGGCGTCGAGGTGCTGGGTGCCGACCTCACCGCGATCCAGACGGCCGAGGACCGCCAGGAGTTCAAGGACGCCATGGCCGAGATCGGCCTGGAGTCCCCGCAGTCGACGCACGTCGACAGCGTCGAGGCCGCGATGGCGGCGGCCGACGAGTTCGGCTTCCCGGTCGTGCTGCGCCCGTCGTTCACGCTCGGTGGCAAGGGCGGCGGCATTGCCCATGACCCCGACCAGCTCCGGGAGATGGCGCGCCAGGGCCTGCACGACTCGCCCGTGCACCGCGTGCTCGTCGAGGAGTCGGTGTTGGGGTGGAAGGAGTACGAACTCGAGGTGATGCGCGACACCGCGGACAACTGCGTGGTGATCTGCTCGATCGAGAACATCGACCCGATGGGCGTCCACACCGGCGACTCGGTGACCGTGGCACCGGCGATGACTTTGTCGGACCCCGAGTACCAACAACTGCGAGACGCGTCGTTCGCGGTCCTGCGACGCATCGGCGTCGAGACCGGTGGGTCCAACGTCCAGTTCGCGATCGATCCGGCGACCGGTCGCCAACTGGTCATCGAGATGAACCCGCGCGTGTCACGGTCGTCAGCGCTCGCCTCGAAGGCCACCGGGTTCCCGATCGCCAAGATCGCCGCCAAGTTGGCGCTTGGCTACACGCTCGACGAGATTCCGAACGACATCACGCGCCAGACGATGGCGGCGTTCGAGCCGACCATCGACTACGTGGTCACGAAGGTGCCGCGCTTCGCCTTCGAGAAGTTCCGCGGCACCGACGACACGCTGACGACCAAGATGAAGTCGGTTGGTGAGGCCATGGCGTTCGGCGGCACCTTCCGCGAGTCGTTCAACAAGGCCCTGCGATCCCTGGAGGACGGTCGCGTCGGGTTCGGTGCCCAGGCACCGCTCGAGGTCGACGAGACCGCGCTGGAGGCAGCCCTGCGTCGTCCCACCGCCGACCGGTTGCGGGCGGTCGACGAGGCCCTGACCCGCGGCTGGGGCGTCGATCGCATCGCATCGCTGACCGGGATCGACCCGTGGTTCGTCGACCAGTTCCTGGCGTTGGTGCAGCGCCGCCGCGAAGTCCGCAGTTGGGAACACCTCCACGCCCTGCCGACCGCGGTGTTGACCGCTGCCAAGCGCGACGGCTTCAGCGACGACCACCTCGCGGGCATCCTGAACACCACGACCGAGGCCGTGCGTGATCGTCGCGTCGAACTGGACATACGTCCGGTGTTCAAGACCGTCGACACCTGTGCCGGCGAGTTCGAGGCCCACACGCCCTACCACTACTCGACCTATGACCTCCAGGACGAGGTGGTGCCCGCCGATCGCGACAGCGTCATGGTGCTGGGCTCGGGACCCAACCGCATCGGCCAGGGCGTCGAGTTCGACTACTGCTGTGTGCATGCCGTGCAGGCGTTGTCGGAAGCCGGCTACGAGACCATCATGGTCAACTGCAACCCGGAGACCGTGTCCACCGACTACGACACGTCGGACCGGTTGTACTTCGAACCCCTGACGTTCGAGGACGTCATGGAGGTCATCGACCGCGAACAGCCGGTCGGCGTCGTGGTGGCCATGGGGGGCCAGACCCCCCTCAAGTTGGCTCGACGCCTGGAATCGGCCGGAGTCACCATCCTGGGCACCAGCCCGGACGCCATCGACGCGGCCGAGGACCGGGGTCGGTTCGGGTCGCTGATGGACCACCTTGGCGTGGCGATGCCGGAAGGCGGCGTGGCCCGGTCGGCCGAGGAGGCCCGCACGATCGCCAACCGGATCTCGTGGCCGGTGCTGGTCAGGCCGTCCTACGTGTTGGGTGGGCGCGCGATGGAGATCGTCGATGACGACGAGGCACTGGACACCTACCTCGCCACCGCGTTGGCCGACGAGGAGCTGACCGCCCAGATGGGCCACGGACCCGGTGCCGGCGGCCTGTCCATCCTGGTCGATCGCTTCCTCGAGGGTGCGGTGGAGGTGGACGTCGACGCGGTGTTCGACGGCACCGAACTGTTCGTCGGTGGCGTGCTGGAACACATCGAGGAGGCGGGTGTGCACTCCGGCGACTCGGCGTGCACGCTGCCCCCGATCACGTTGTCACGCGGCATCGTCACCCGGATCGGTGAGATCACCCACGGCATCGCCGAGGGACTCGGTGTCCGTGGCCTGGTCAACATCCAGTTCGCAGTCCGCGACGACAGCATCTGGTGCATCGAGGCCAACCCACGTGCGTCCCGCACCGTGCCGTTCGTGTCCAAGGCCACGGGGGTGCCGTTGGCCAAGATTGCCGCACGGGTGATGGCCGGAGAGTCCCTCAAGGACTTGCGTGACCAGGACGTACTGCCCGACCAGGACGCGATCCAGGGACCGCGTCCCGGTCACGTCGCCGTCAAGGAAGCCGTGCTGCCCTTCGACCGGTTCCCCGGTGTCGACGCCCTGCTGGGGCCGGAGATGCGTTCGACCGGCGAGGTCATGGGGATCGACACCACGTTCGGTGCGGCCTTCGCCAAGTCCCAGGCCGGCACCGGCTCGATGGTGTTGCCGACGGCAGGCACCGCGTTCGTGTCGGTGGCCAATCGCGACAAGCGATCCATCGTGTTCCCCGTCAAGCGCCTCGTGGACCTGGGATTCGCGCTGGTTGCCACCGAGGGCACAGCCGACCTGCTGCAACGAGCGGGAGTGGCGGCCGACGTCGTGGCAAAGGTCTCGACCGGGGACACCGAACTGCTCGACATGGTTGCCCGGGGCGACGTGACGCTGATCCTCAACACTCCCAGCGGCCCCACCACTCGTGATGACGGCTACCTGATCCGCCAGGCCGCGATCGCAGCCGGCGTCCCGGTCATCACCACGCTGTCGGGCATCATGGCGGCGATCCAGGGCATCGAGGCCATTGGCACCGACGGCCTGCAGGTCACCTCGATGCAGGAGCACCTGGCTGCCTACGGCCGACCGGTCACGGCATCGTGACCGCCACCGTGGTTTCCTTGCGGCAGCAATCTTGCGGCCATGCAGGCGCCACCGCGAAGGCACGTGGCGCCCGGGTCCCGTTCCACCACACAAGGACAGCCAATGAGCAGGGCCGTGCGGCACCGGTACAAGGGACGTGAGCAGGGCCCCGTGCAGCAGGAGGGCGAGGTCGTCGATCGCCGCCGCCTGGGCCAGTACTGGGGCATCACGATGACAGCCGGAGAGATTGCCAGCCGATGTGAACCGGGACAGTTCGTCAACATCTCCGTGGACATCGCGGGGACCCTGCTGCAACGACCGTTCTCGGTCGCGGGCGCCTCGCCGAGCGGTCCGGTGGCGGGCACGATCGACATCGTCGTCGATTCCCACGGACCGGGGACCAACGCGCTCGGTCGCGTCCGCACCGGCGATCGCCTCACGCTCATGGGTCCACTGGGCCGCGCCTTCCCGATGCCCCAACGCCGTGTCTCGGCGGTCCTGGTGGGTGGTGGGTACGGCGCTGCGCCGTTGTACTACCTGGGCAATCGTCTGCGCGCCGCCGGACACAAGGTCGGGTTCGTGATCGGCGCAGCCGACCAGAGTCGCATCGTCGACCCGATCGTCCCGAAGCGGATGGCCACCCTGACGATGTTCACGACCGAGGACGGCTCGATGGGGGAGCAGGGCCTGGTCACCGACGTCCTGCGCAAGGCGTTGGTGTCCACCGACGCCGAGGTCGTCTACTCGTGTGGGCCCAACGGGATGCTCGCGGCGGTGTCGGCGATCAGCGAAGACCTCGGCATCCCCTGCCAGGTCGCCGTCGAGGAACACATGGCCTGTGGCGTCGGCGTGTGCATGACCTGCGTCCTGCCAATCCGTGATCGTCACGGCGAGGTGCACAACCGTCGCGTGTGCGTCGACGGCCCCGTCTTCACGTCGACGAGGATTGCATGGGAGCAGTCGCGCTACGTGGGACCCGTCGACAGCTCTGCGCCCGAAACCGTCCTGCTCGACGACGGCGGTGGCGGCGAGTCGCGCGACTCGGCAGACCGCGACCCGCCCGCTCCCGACGTGGCCGTGCCGCAGACCGTGGACGAGCCTGCCGCGACACCGAACGGATCGCCGTCGGAAGGCGACGCCCCGGGGCAGGAGGGGCGAAGCCGCCAACGCGATGGGCGTGGCGAGCGTCGTGGTGGCCCAGGGGGCGATTCGGGTGTCGGACGGCGACCGGGTGACGGCTCATGGATCGGCCAATGATGAACCGGACCCACGCCGCCGACACCTCGACCACACTGGGATCCCTGGTGTTGGACAACCCGATCCTGACTGCCTCCGGCTGCTTTGCCTCGGGCCGCGAGATCGATCGCCTGTGGGACATCAGCGACCTGGGTGCGGTCGTTCCCAAGTCCGTCACGCTGGAGCCCCGCGCCGGGCTGCCCACGCCCAGGATGGCCGAGACACCCTCGGGAATGCTCAACGCGATCGGGTTGCAGAACCCGGGTGTGGCGACCTGGATCGAGCGTGACCTGCCGTACCTGCGGCGCCGGGGCGCCAAGATCATCGCCTCGATCGCCGGCAACACCGTCGACGACTATCGGGAGGTGGCCCGCCAGCTCGGTGCCGCCCGCGGCATCGACGCCTACGAGATCAACCTGTCGTGTCCCAACGTCGAACACCGCGGTCTCGTCTTCGCCGTCGACCCGGACCGCTCCGCCAAGGTCGTCCGGGCCGTCCGTGGGGTGTTGCCCGACGCCACGCTGTTCGCCAAGCTCACCCCCGACGTGACCGACATCACCGCGATCGCCATCCCGGTCATGGAAGCCGGCGCCACCGGCATCTCGGCGATCAACACGACGCTGGGCATGGCCATCGATCCCGTGACCGGGCGCCCAATGGTGGCCAACGGGTATGCCGGCATGTCCGGCCCGGCCCTGCGTCCGATCGCCGTGCGCATCGTCCACCAACTCCACACCGTGTTGGGCCCCGACGTCCCCATCATCGGCATGGGTGGCGTGCGCACGGTCGAGGACGTCGTCGAGTTCACCCGCGCCGGCGCCTCGGCAGTCGCGGTCGGGACGGCGACGTTCGCGGATCCCTTCGCCGCGCACGACCTGACCGTGCAGTTGGGCCAGTGGCTGGACCGGCATGGCTTCGCGAGCCTGCAGCAGTTGCGTGGCCAGGTGCATCCGTGGCCCCATCACGTGCCACCCATCCTGGCGCCTCCGGAACCCGATGGGCCCGACGATGGCGCCCGGTCACGCCCGGGTGGCTCCGTGGCGGTCGATGACGCTGACGCTTGACCCGGCCAGCCAACCTCATGCCTGGGCTGGCAACGTGCCGGACGCGCCAGCGTGGCGGACGCAGCACGTGAAGGACGCGGCAACGAGACGGACGCAGCACGTGAAGGACGCGGCAGCGCGACGGACGCGGCGAGGGCATGACACCGCGCTCGGTCGCGCTGCCGCGTCCTTCACGTGCT
>DATFMD010000467.1:0-6316 GCA_035267125.1 Nitriliruptoraceae bacterium
GGCGTCCCGGGGTCGAGCTCGCTGGTCCGCCGATCTCCCACGTCGTGGTGTCGCGTGATGGCATGACGTGCTCACGTGCGGACCGCGCACCGGAGGGTGACGAGTCGTCATGGGAACGGGCGGGGCCGGGCAGGGCTCACCAAGAACATCTGCAACGGTGCCCCCACTGGGCCACTGTGGTGGTGCACCTCGACAGTCGGGGCAGTGGTGCCATCACCCCGATGGGGATGCCTCACCGGTCAGCGCCGATGGGCTGCGCATGTGCTCCGAGCGAGGTCACTACGATCGCGATCGTTGTCCGGGTGCGGTGACAGTTCGACGTGGCACCCTCCGGCCTCGACTGGGACCGCTGCCCGCCTCCCGTTGGCTCGGGCGGAACCCACCCACATTCAATCAAGGAATGCACACATGAAGCGACGCGCACTCACTGCGCTGGCATTGTCCGGCGCCCTCGTCCTGGCCGCATGCGGTGGCGACGACGACGAAACCACGGACAGCGGCTCGGCGTCCGGCACCGAGACTGCTGCCGAGACCGAGATGGCATCCGAGACCGAGATGGCATCCGAGACCGAAGCCGCCGAAGCGGCTGGCGAGATGCCCGACCCGCTGGTCCTCACGCTGACGCCGTCCCAGGAGACGGGTGGCCTGATCGAGACCGCCCAGCCCCTGGCCGACATGCTCGGTGAGGAGCTCGGCGTGACCGTCGAGGCCCAGGTTCCCACCGACTACGCCGGCGTCATCGCCGCGCTCGAGTCGGGCCAGGCCGACGTGGCCGGTGGACTCGGCCCCCTGCAGATGGTCCAGGCCGAGGAGGTCGGATCCGACCTGGTCCTGCAGTCGGAGCGCTTCGGCTCGTTCAGCTACGTGACCCAGTGGTTCACCAACGACCCTGACCGCTTCTGCGAGGACGAGCCTGTGGCCGTCGAGCAGGACGAGGGTGAGCCGTTCCTGTTCTGCAACGGCGTCGACCAGGCATCCGACGCGTCGGAAGGGCCGATCGGCGAGGACATGCTCGCCGACCTGTCGGGCGAGACGGTGTCGTTCGTCGACCAGGGCTCGACGTCGGGCTACGCCGTGCCCGCCATGCAGCTGCTCGATGCCGGCGTCGACCCGATCGACGACGTCGACGGCATCTTCGCCGGTTCGCACGACAACTCGGTGCAGGCGGTGTACGACGGTGACGCCGTCGTCGGCGTGTCCTTCAACGACGCCCGCGGCCAGTTGGCCGAGCAGACCCCCGACGTCGGCCAGCAGGTCGTCGTGTTCGGGTGGTCGGGCGCCATCCCCAACGACGGGTTCGCCGTCGCCGGTGACATCGACGAGGCCAGCACCCAGGCCATCACCGACGCGCTGCAGGCCGTGATCGCGACCGAAGAGGGCGCCACGGTCATGAACGAGCTGTACGAGATCGACGGGCTTGCCCCGGTCAACAACAGCGAGTTCGACGTGATTCGTGACTTGCAGGCCGAACTGGCCGACCGGCTCGGCCTGAGCTGAGCACCATCTGCACGTCGATGAGGCCACCCTGGCACCGCTAGGGTGGCCTCGTCGCGGCCCACCCGACGGGGGTCCAGTCGAGGCCCACCAGTGGTGTGATCCGACGATTCGCGAGTGTTGCCGACACGGACCATGGGAGCAGCGATGATCCGGTTCTCGAACGCGTCCGTCACCTATCCGGGTGGTGTGTCCGCGATGAAGGACCTGGACCTGACGATCGGGCAGGGCGAGTTCGTCGTCATCGTCGGGCTGTCGGGCGCCGGCAAGTCCACCCTGATCCGGGCGGTCAACGGCCTGGTCCCCCTGACCGGCGGTTCACTCGAGGTCGAGACCGCCGACGGGCGCGAGGGTCGCCGTACCCACGAGGTCGTCGGATTGTCCGGTCGGGCGCTTCGTGATCTGCGTGCCGAGATCGGCATGATCTTCCAGGGCTTCAACCTGGTGAAGCGGACCTCCGTGCTCAACAACGTCCTGATGGGGCGTCTCAACCTGGTCGCCACCTGGCGCACGCTGCTCGGCATGTATCCCAAGGCCGACGTCGAGATCGCCATGCGGGCGCTCGAACGCGTCGAGATCGTGGACAAGGCCTACGTCCGGGCCGCGAACCTGTCGGGTGGGCAGCAACAGCGTGTCGGCATCGCACGAGCGCTGGCCCAGGAACCCTCGATCATCCTTGCCGACGAGCCCGTGGCCTCGCTGGACCCGCCCACGTCGCACGCCGTCATGCGATACCTGCAGCAGATCAACCAGGAACTCGGGATCACGACGATCGTGAACCTGCACTTCCTCGACCTCGCCACGGCGTACGCCGACCGCATCATCGGCCTGCGCGACGGAGAACTGGTCTTCGACGGGCCGGGGACCGACGCCGATGACGACGTGTTTCGCGACATCTACGGCCGCAGCCTCACGGCCGACGACGTGCTCGGAGACGACGACGAGACACCGGCGGCTCCAGCCGATGCGGCGTCACCGCACGGAGCCGGCACGTGGCAGGCCGGCGAGGCCGGCTCGCCGCAGGCACCGGCATGAGCGATGTGACCACGTCCGGCTCGTCGAGTCCGGACACGTCGCGGCGCTCGGGCGAGCGTCCGGACAAGCCAGCGCCATCCGTGTTCGCCCTGTCGATGGCGGTCGGCGTCGTGGTGTTCACCGTCGTCACCGTCGTTGCCACGGACTTCTCACTGGCGGGCATCATCGAGGACCTGTCCCGACCCAACTCCTCGTTCCAGGGCCTCCTGAACCTCGACTGGTCCCAGGTGACCAATCCTCGTGCCCTGGCCGCGTTCGTCGAGACCGTGCAGATGGCCGTCGTCGGCACGATCATCGGCGGGTTCGCTGCCCTGCCGCTGGCGCTGTGGGCCAGTCGTGTGGGGGCACCCAACGCCGCGGTCATGTGGACGGCCAAGACCTTCAACAACATCGTTCGCGCCATCCCCGACGTGCTGTGGGCGCTGCTGTTCGTGGCCATGGTCGGCATCGGGGTCCTGCCGGGCATCCTGGCACTGATCTTCTTCTCGATCGCGGTCACGTCGAAGCTGACCAGTGACGTGCTCGACGGGATCGACATGGGGCCGGTCGAGGCCGCCCGGGCCGCCGGGTCCAGCCACACCCAGATGCTGCGCACCTCCATCGTGCCGCAGATCCTGCCGTCGTACGTCTCGTTCCTGCTCTACAACTTCGAACTGAACCTGCGGGCATCGGCCGTGCTCGGGCTGGTCGGGGCCGGCGGCATCGGCCAGTTGATCGACTTCTACCGCGGTGCCCGGGCGTGGCCCCAGGTGTGGGGCATCATCGTGTTGTTCCTGATCGTGACCATCGTCGTCGAGCAGATCTCGGTCATGCTGCGCCGGAGGCTGGTGTGAGCGCACCCGACCGTCGCCCCACCGGGCAGGATCCCGGCCGATCCGGCTCGCCGCGGCGTCCTGACGACGTGGCGCAGCACGTCGACGACATGCTGCGCCCGGAACGGCCGATGGAGGTCTTCCGGTGGGTCGTGACGGCCGTTGTCCTGGGCCTGCTGGCCTGGGGCCTGTCGGCAGACATCCGTTGGAACCGCCTGGTCGGCGCCATCCCCGAGTTCCTCAACATCATGTGGTTGATGTTCAAGGACCCGGACTGGTCTGCCCTGCCCGGCCTGTTGGATGCAATGTGGGAGTCGATCGCCATCGCGTGGCTGGGGACCGTGCTCGCCACGATCGTCGCGATCCCGCTGTCGTTCCTGGCCGCCGAGAACCTGGTCCCCAAGCCCGTGTCGGTGCTGACGCGGCAGGTGTTCAACGTCCTGCGCGCCATCCCCGAACTGATCCTGGCCGTGGCCTTCATCCCCGTGTTCGGCCTCAACGCCCGCACCGGGGTCATGGCGATCGCGGTGGGCTCGGTTGGCACGTTGGGCAAGCTGTGCTACGAGATCATCGAGGGACTGGACACGGGGCCGATCGAGGCATCGGACGCGGTTGGTGCCTCCGGGATCCAGCGGTTGCGCTGGGGTGTCCTGCCACAGGTGATGCCCGAGTTGGCGTCGTTCGCCATGTATCGTTTCGAGGTCAACATTCGTGCCTCGGCCGTGCTCGGCGTCGTGGGCGCTGGCGGCATCGGGACGTTGTTGTCGCAGTACATCTCGTTCAAGGTGTGGGACCGGGCGGGCCTTGCCCTGGTCGTCGTCATCCTGGCAACGATCGTCGTGGACGCGATCTCGGGTCGCATCCGTCGGCGGATCGTCGCCGGGCCGGGCGGCACGCTCCACATGACCACGATCGATCCGGAGGCTTTGGACGCGGCCCAGGCGCTGGCACCGGAGGAGCAGCCGGGTGCGCCGGCCTGACCGGCCGCCGGGCCGGGGCGACTCGCCGTCGCCACGATCAGCCAGTCGTCAGCACAGGAGTAGCCAGTGACGTTCCAGAAACCGCTGCAGACGGGGACGCCGACGCGCCTGCCCGAACCGGCGACCGCGTCCTCGCCGACGGGGCGCATGACCGCCAGGGATCGGGCGGCCAGGGTGGCATGGGAGCACGAGTGGCTGTCGCCGGCGGCAACGTGCTCCGACGAGTCACGAGGTCGTGAGCAGCCCGAGGACGACCACGAGTGGCGCACACCGTTCGAACGCGACCGCGACCGGATCCTGCACTCCAAGGCCTTCCGTCGGCTCAAGCACAAGACGCAGGTCTTCCTCAATCCCGAGGGCGACCACTTCGTCACCCGGATGACGCACACCCTGCAGGTGGCGCAGGTCGGGCGGGCGATCGCGGTGGGACTGGGACTCAACGAGGCATTGGCAGAGGCGATCTGCCTCGGTCATGACCTGGGCCATTCACCGTTCGGCCACACCGGCGAGGAGGCCCTGTCGCCGTACATGGTCACCCTGGGCGCACCGCTGGGGGAGTGGCAGCATGCGGTGCAGTCCCTGCGCATCGTCGACAAGCTCGAACCGATGAACCTGACGTACGAGGTCCGCGACGGCATCCGAGGCTCGTCGTGGCGCAACGACCCGCCGCCGGACACGGCCGAGGGCATGGTGTGTCGGTTCGCCGACCGGATCGCCTACCTGTCCCACGACGCCGAGGACGCGATGCGCGCCGGTGTTCTGACCGTCGACATGGTCCCCGACCACGTGCTGGCGACCTTCGGGGATCCGCAGAACTGGATCGAGGCGATGACCACCGACGTGATCGTCGCGTCGGCCGAGGTCGGAGAACTGACGATGCACGACCGGCAACTGCAGGCCTTCCACGACCTGCGCTCGTTCATGTTCTCCGACGTCTACCTGCGTGACGAGTCGCAGGAGCACAACGTCAAGGCGATCCGGTTGATCCGAACGCTGGTCGACCACTTCAGCCAGCAACCCGACGAGATCCCACCGGGCTACGCGAGTGCGTCCGACCATCCTCTCCAGCAGGCCGTCGACTACGTGGCCGGCATGTCCGACAGCTACGCGATCAACGTCCATGACCGCCTGTTTCGACCTCGCGGGCTGTACTGATGGCAGGCATGGAGGCAGGAGCGAACGGCGACGGGCGCGACCGGGCGGCCAACCACGAACACGGCGACGGCGTGGCCGGGGGAGCCGCCGACGATCCAGTGCTGCAGGCCGCCGCTGCCACCGGTGAGCCGTTCAGGGTCGTGCCATGCGACCCGGCCCTGGCCGACACCGCCGCGTTCTGCGAGGCCTACGGCTACACCCCGGACCAGTCCGCCAACGCCATCGTCGTCGTCGGGAAGTCCGAGCCGCGCGTGTACGTGGCCTGCCTGGTGTTGGCGACGACCCGACTCGACGTGAACCGCGTCGTCCGAAAACGGCTCGGCGTCAAGAAGGCGTCGTTCGCCTCTGCCGACGAGACGCGCGACCTGACCGGCATGGCCATCGGCGGCGTCACGCCCTACGGCCTGCCCGCGGACCTGCCGTTGTGGATCGACGAGGCCGTCCTGGCCGTCCCGGAGGTGATCGTCGGCGGCGGATCTCGTGCGCGCAAGTTGCTGGTGCCGCCGGCATCGCTGGTGGCGTTGCCCAACGCAGAGGTCGTCGTCGGCCTGGCTCGACCGGCCGCTGCCTGAACACGACTTTGGAACGTTCGCTACAATTCTTGTCCGGACCTCCACGCCGATAGCGTGGGCATGGCTCCGGCCGCCGGGGTGCTGGTGCCGTCGGCGGCAGGATGCCCGGTCTCCAGCTCCCACCCACCCCGTCCCACCTGCGAAGGAATGTCGAAGATGAAGGTCATCGTCCCGGTCAAGCGTGTCCCCGACACAGCTGGCGACAAGGTCATCGACGAGGCCAGCCTGACGCTGGATCGTGATGCCGGCGACGCCGTGCTGTGCCCCG
>DATFMD010000468.1:0-5166 GCA_035267125.1 Nitriliruptoraceae bacterium
CTGCTCCGCGGGGCTGGTGGACTGGTCGGATCGGTCCCTGGACGGTGGGATCAGTCCGACAAGGTACTCGTTCGCGCCGGGTCCTCCACGGGTCGGAGTGGGATCGCGGGCAGGCGTGTGCTGCCGTCGGTTCCGCCAACCCGACGCGAACGGGCAGGCATCATCCCCGCCAGCCATGTGTGATCGCGTGCCCTCGTTCCTCGGGCACGTTGCAGAACTCGCTGCGCTCGTTCTGCCGCTCCAGCTGTCCCATGCCCTGGCTCAGCCTCGCAACGTCCCATTCGCTTCATCCACGCCAGCTGTGCGTGATCGCGTGCCCTCGTTCCTCGGGCACGTTGCAGAGCTCGCTGCGCTCGTTCTGCCGCTCCACCTGTCCCATGCCCTGGCTCAGCCTCGCAACGTCCCTTTCGCTTCATCCACGCCAGCCATGTGTGATCGGGACGCGGCGGTCCTTGCCGAATGCCTTCGTGGTCACCTTCGGGCCGGGTGCCGCCTGGCGACGCTTGAACTCGGCCCGGTCGATCATGGCCACGACACGACGCACGGTGGCGCCGTCGTGCCCGCGGTCGACGAGGTCGTCGATGCCCAGGTCGTGTTCCACGTAGCCGGCGATGATGGCGTCCAGCACGTCGTAGGGTGGCAGCGAGTCGGCGTCGACCTGGTCGGGCTTGAGTTCCGCCGACGGCGGCTTGTCGATCGTGTTGACCGGGATCGCCGGGGCGACGCTGTTGCGGTGGCGGGCGAGTTCCCAGGCCAACGTCTTGGGCACGTCCTTGAGCGGTGCGAATCCGCCGGCCATGTCGCCGTACAGCGTCGCGTAGCCGACGGCGTACTCGGACTTGTTGCCGGTCGTGAGGACGAGTGCGCCCGTGGCATTGGACAGTGCCATGGTGACCACGCCGCGCAGCCGCGACTGGATGTTCTCCTCGGCCAGCGACACGTCGCCGTCCCCGGCGACCACGCCGGTCGCCTCGGCCGTCATCGCATCGGCAAGCATCGTGTCCATCGCGGTCATCGCGGCCTCGATGGGGATGGTGTGCGTCCGGATTCCCATGGTGTCGGCCAGGTCCAGCGCGTCGGCCACGGAGTGGTCCGACGAATAGGGCGACGGCAACAGCACGCCGATCACGTGCTCGCCACCCAGGGCGTCGGCCGCGATGGCGGCGGTCAGCGCGGAGTCGATGCCGCCCGACAGGGCGACGATGACGTCGTCGAAGCCGTTGTGGTGGCAGTAGTCGCGGGTGGCGGTGACCAGCGCCGCCCACACCTCGGCGACCGGGTCCAGCCGTGCGTGCGCCGCCGGGGGTGCCAGCTCGGGCCTCGGTCCGGGATGGCCGACGACCAGGGCGCCAGGCACGTCGGCGGTCGCGGCGTCGATGTCGACGACGACCAGGTCGGCGGCGAACTGGGCACCGCGGGCGACGATCGAACCGTCGGGAGCGGCCAGCATGGAGTCGCCGTCGAAGACCACGTCGTCCTGCCCGCCGACCGTGTTGACGTAGACCAGGTGCACGTCGTGGCGGGTGGCGTGGTCGGTCACCCACTGTTGCCTCGGGTCGCGCTTGGACTGGTGGTAGGGCGAGGCATTGAGGTTTGCGACGACCGTTGCGCCAGCAGCCACCGCCTGCGACACCGGGCCGGGCTCGGACCACAGGTCCTCACACACCGTGATGCCCACGGGCACCCCGGCGACGGTGACCACGACGGCATCGTCGTCGGGCTGGAAGTAGCGCGCCTCGTCGAAGACGCCGTAGTTGGGCAACCGCCACTTGTCGTAGACCCCAATCGTGCGACCGTCGGCGACCACGATCGCGCGGTTGCGCAACTGGCGCGCCGACACGGTGACGTCCCAGCCGTCCGGGTCGGCGGCCTCACCGTCGCCGATGGCCTCGAGTCGACCCACCTGCCCGACGGTGCCGATGACGGCGACCGTGCCCGACGGCCCCTCGGCACGCAGCGTCCGGTGGGCCTGGTCGGTGGCAGCGAGGAACTCGGGCTTGAGGAGCAGGTCCTCGGGCGGATAGCCGGTGACGGCCAACTCGGGGAACACGACCAGGTCGGCCCCCCGGTCCGCGGCGTCGTGCCAGGCCGCGAGGATTGCTGCCGTGTTGTGGTCGATGTCCCCCACCCGCTGGGCGAGTTGGGCCATGGCGACGCGCAAGGTCACGTCGACTCCTCGGTGATCGATGGGACGGGATCGTGCCGGATGGCCAGTGTGCCGTCGCCGGCCGCAATGCGCGCCGTCCGGGCGCGATCCGCTCCCGTCGCGGGCCGTGACACACGATCGTCACATGGCTGTCAGGTTTGCAACACGGCCGAAACATGGCCCTGATCGCCGGGCAACAGGTCGGGCCGACCATTCATCATGGCCGACCAAACGCAATGGGGCAGGCGGGCGTGCCACCGACCGAGACCGACCGACCCGACCGAACACATGATTCCCAGGAGTAGCCAATGAAGCGAAAGATCCTCTACGTGATCGGAGGTGCTGCGCTCGTGCTTTCGATCGGGCTGCCAGCCTCCGCCCAGGATGCCTCACTCGAAACCCTCGCCTACGACCTCGACGTGGTCTGGATGGCGATCGCCGCCGGACTCGTCTTCTTCATGCAGGCCGGATTCACCTTGGTGGAGACCGGTTTCACCCGCGCCAAGAACTCCGCCAACATCGGTGCCAAGAACCTCGCCGACATGGCCATCGGTGGTGTCGCCTACTGGGCGATCGGTGGCGCTCTCGCCTATGGCGCCTCGACCGGCGGGTTCCTGGGTACCAGCGGCTTCTTCTTCAACCCCGGCTCCGAAGGTGCGGTGCTGGGCGGAGACGGCATGCAGTTCGTCTTCCAGTTGGTGTTCGCGGCCACGGCCGCCACGATCGTGTCCGGTGCCGTCGCCGAGCGCATGAACTTCGTGGGCTACCTCGCGATCTCGCTGGTGATCACCGGCTTCGTGTACCCGATCGTGTCGCACTGGCAGTGGTACGGCGAGGGTGCCTGGCTCTACGACCTCGGCTTCTACGACTTCGCTGGTTCCAGCCTGGTCCACCTGACCGGTGGGGTGGCCGCGTTCGTCGGTGCCGCCATGCTCGGACCACGCCTCGGTCGCTACAACTCCGATGGCACCAAGAACGCCATCCCCGGCCACTCGGTGCCACTGGGCCTGACCGGTGTCTTCATCCTCTGGCTGGGCTGGTTCGGCTTCAACGGCGGCTCGACCCTGGGCGCCCAGGGCCAGGGTGCGGCAATCGGCAGCATCATCTTCATGACGCTGCTGGCAGGCGCCACAGCAGGCATCTTCGCCTACGCCGCCTCGTGGGTCGCCACGGGCAAGCCCGACCCGATCATGGCCGGCAACGGCGTCCTCGGTGGCTTGGTCGGCATCACCGCCGGTCCGGACCTCGCCACCGCCGTCGGAGCCTTCGTCGTCGGCGCCATCTGTGGCGTCGTGGTCACCTACTCGGTGATCTTCATCGAGAAGGTCATCAAGGTCGACGACCCGGTCGGCGCAGTGTCCGTGCACGGCGTGTGCGGCATCATCGGCACCCTTGCAGTCGGCTTCTACGCGGCTGGCCGCGAGGCCGGCTACAACGTCGGCACCCAGGCCATCGGCGTCGTGGCGATCATCGCCTTCGTCGGTGCATGCACCGCCGTCCTGTTCTTCCTTGTCGACAAGGTGTTCGGTCTTCGGGTCAGCCCCGAGATCGAGCTCGAAGGTCTGGACTGGCACGAGCATGGCGTCCGCGGCTACGCGGACGACATCCCGTCGGTCCAGGGGATGCTGGACGCGCACCGAGACGGGGTCGACGTCGCGTCGGTCGGGGCGGAGACCTGGTCCGAGGGCGCAAACGCCTGACACGCGGCCGCATCCAGACGTCGGGCATCCCCGCAAGGGGGTGCCCGACGTTGCATCGGGGCCGCGTTCGGCCCCTGACGATCGCGCCACGTAGCATGCATCCCACCTTCCAGTGACCGGCGCGCACACCGCCGGACCGACATCGAGAGCCCTTGTGAACAGGCAGCAGCAGTACGTCCTGCGCACCGTCGAGGAGCGCAACATCCGCTTCATCCGGTTGTGGTTCACCGACGTGCTGGGCTTCCTCAAGTCAGTCGCCGTCACGGCGCCCGAACTGGACAAGGCGTTCGAGGAGGGCATCGGGTTCGACGGCTCGGCCATCGACGGGTTCGCCCGCGTCCAGGAGGCCGACATGCTGGTGCTCCCGGATGCCGACACGTTCCAGATCCTGCCGTGGCGACCGCGAGAAGACGGCGTCGCCCGGATGTTCTGCGACATCGTGACACCGGACGGCGAGCCGTTCGCGGCCGACTCGCGTGGCATCCTCAAGCGACAGCTGGCGCGAGCCGGCGAGATGGGCTTCACCTTCTACATCCACCCGGAGATGGAGTTCTACCTGTTCGACGGTCCCGACGACCCGCAGCCGCTGGACCGTGGTGGCTACTTCGACATGACACCGCTGGACGTGCAGCACGACTTCCGGCGCCAGACCATCGACATGCTGGAGCGCACCGGCATCTCCGTCGAGTACTCCCACCACGAGGTCGGCCCCAGCCAGCACGAGATCGACCTGCGCGCCACCGACGCGCTGTCGATGGCCGACAACATCATGACGTTCCGCCTGATCGTCAAGGAAGTGGCGTTGCAGCGTGGCATCCACGCCACGTTCATGCCCAAGCCGCTGCAGGGCGAGTGGGGCTCGGCAATGCACCTGCACCTGTCGTTGTTCAAGGGCGAGGACAACGCGTTCCACGATCCCGACGACCCGTTGCAGATGTCGGAGACGGCGCGTGCCTTCACCGCCGGCGTCCTGCACCACGCCCGCGGGATGACGGCGGTGACCAACCAGTGGGTGAACTCCTTCAAGCGCCTGGTGCCCGGGTTCGAGGCGCCGGTCCACGTGTCGTGGGGCCAGTCCAACCGTTCGGCCCTGGTGCGCATCCCGCGCTCCAAGCCGAACAAGGCCTCCTCGGCCCGCATCGAGTACCGCGCCCCGGATCCCGCCTGCAACCCCTACCTCACCTTCTCGGTGTTGCTGGCGGCCGGGCTCGACGGCATCGAACGGGGCATGGAGTTGCAGCCGGAGTCGTCGGACAACATCTACGAGTTGACCTCTGCCCAGCGACGCGAGGCTGGCATCGAGACGCTGCCCACGGACCT
>DATFMD010000469.1:0-5668 GCA_035267125.1 Nitriliruptoraceae bacterium
CTGGCCGACGGTCGTGCGCCGGTTGCACGACGCTCTGGTCGAGGACCTGCTCGACAATGCCGAGGTGGCGACGACCGGGCATGTCGCCCAACCCGCCGTGTGGGGTGGATCGGTGCGCGTCCTGCACGCCCTGACGGAGCGGACGGCCATGCAGGTGCGGGCACCGTCGGTCCCGCCACTGCTGGCGGTGAGGTTGGCCGAGGATGGGCGCGAGGTGACCGGGATCGACCTGTTCGACGCCATGTCGATTTCCCGACCGCCGCACGTCACCAGCGACCTCGCCACGTGGCACGCGGCCATCTTCGGCAGACCTCCCACGTGGGTCGCCAGCCTGCTGCGGCTGCGCAACCAACTGGTGGACCTGGTCGGGATCGAGCGTGGCTCCACCGAAACGTTCTCTCCGACACACGTGTCCGACGACGAGGTGGTCGTCGCGGCCGACGCATCCCATCTCGACTTTCGGGCCTCGGTCTGGGTGCAGGCCGAGCGGGTGGTGGTCACCACCGCGTCGTGGGCCCACAACCGGCGCGGTCGCGCCTACCTGGGCGTGGTCCGGCGCGTGCATCCCGTGGTCATCCGGTCGATGCTGCGTCGCGCTGCCGCCGACCTGTCCAGGTCAACACCGACGGCCGGTCACCGTGAGCTCGCCAGGCAGGCGGCGCGGACCGCGGCGCCCGTGACCTGAACCCCCACGATGGCGATCCGGGCGGGCATCGCGCATGGACTGCCCGGGACCACACGAGCCGTGCGGTCGCGGACGCGCCCAGTGGTCAGAAGACCAGACGGACGGCCAGCAGACCGTCGCCGTCGGCACGACCCGACAGGATGCGGGCGAACTCGATCGCGTCGAGATCGAGGCGGGTGTCGCCCGACCCCTGTTGCCATGTCCCGCCGGCGACGCCGGTGAGGTGGAGGTGGGCGGACTGTCCGTGGCGGGTGAACCACTCGGCGACGACGTCCTCGACGATGCGCCCGTCCAGGGCGGCGGTCCGTGCCACGGGCGTGCCGGTGGCGCGCTCGATGTCGATCCCGTGCAGCCAGGTGTCGCGCGTGTAGACCACGTCGACCAGGTGACCGAGTTGCAGGGTGTCGGGGGTCCCGACCGCCGTCGATCCGCCAGCGTCCATGGGCACCCGGATGCGGCGCACGAGGCCGGGCATCCGCATCCGGCCGGCCACCGCGGCCGGGACGAGTCGCCGCAGTTCGTCCACCTTCTCGGCGGGGGAGAGGTGGGCGTGGTCGGCCACCTGGAGCGCGTTGGCTGCATCGAGCGCGTTGCCGTCGTGCTGTCCACGGTGGCGGAATCCGTGCAGTTGCTGGCGAGCCTGCTCCCGGATCGAGGCCATGGCCCTGGCCGCCCCCAAGACGTGGCCGACCATTGCCTCGACGTCCCACGCCCCGCAGTCCGTGGGACGATCCCAGTCCTGCTCGCCGAGGCGCCCGAGCAGGTCGAGCAGTTGCTCGTAGGCAGCCGTGGCGACCGCTGCGGCGTCGGTGTCGCGCCGGATCGGCGTGGTCGAGGCGGGATCCCTGCTGCCTCGATCGGGCGGGACCGCCTCGATCCCGTCGACCGAGGAACCGAGCCGAGCGGGAGTCCCCGAATCATCATCCCCAGGGGTCGTGTGCAGGGCGGCGTCTGTGCTCATGGGTGACTCCTGGTCTCGGTGAGGAACATGGCGGCGGCCCGCGGAACCAATCGGAGCCAACGATCGCCGGTCGGGTCGTTGGCGGCCTGCTGGGCGATGAGACCGCTGGTGATGGCGACCCACAGGTCGACGTCACCGGGGTCGGTGATCCCGATGTCGGCCAGGGATGCCACGGCGTCGTCGAGGAACTGGACGGAGACGGCGTAGGCCTCGGGCGACGGCTCCCAGCCGGGCAGCGCGGGGGTGAACATGAGCTGGTAGCGGGGAAGCGATGCGAGGCAGAACTCCGCCATCGCCGTGGCAATGGCGGCCAGGGCGTCCGCTGGTGCGAGCGTGTGGACATCCACGCCGTCCATGTGCTCGGACAGTTGACGCCACCCGTCGGCGAACATCGCGTCGAGGATCGCGTCCTTGCCGTCGAAGTAGGTGTAGAGCGATGGCGCGCGCATCCCGACCGCAGCGGCGATGTCGCGCAACGCCAATGCTGCGAGGCCATCGTCACCCGCCACCGCCCAGGCGGCATCGAGGATGTCCTGTCGGGTTCGCTCGCGGCGTCGTTGGGCGAGGGACGTGGACACCGTATTCCTAACAACGTTCGGCAATGCGAACAACGTTAGGGTAGGGGAAGGCCAACGTCAAGGCGCGACCTGCCGAGCGGGCGCGGAACCGCTCGGGCTCGCCATCTCACTGGTCGCCCACCTGGCGTCCCAGGCCGGCCTCGCGGGCCTTGACGATGGCCTGGGCTCGGTCAGCCACGTGCAGCTTGGCAATGATGTTGGGAATGTGGCGACCAGTGCCGACCAAGGCTCGATCCGTGCCCGACCCTTGCGCTGCGTCTGCGCGGCGCGTCGAGGGGCGCCATAGTGTTCGTGGTCGGCTCGGCGCGGTGCCTGCGTCGAGCGCCTCGGCCTCGGAGCACACCCGTGACTGCACTCGTCCGCCTTCATCACGAAGCCCTGCCACCACCGTTTTCGGACTCCTTGGTGGAGACATCGAACGATGCTCCTGCTCCGGGCGCGGACCGGCCCGCCGAATCGAGCGCGTCCCTGGGACGTGTCGCCGTCATCACGATGGACCGCCCCAAAGCGCACAACGCGATGTCCACCCAGATGTTGACCGCACTCATCGACGTGCTCGACGAGGCAGAGTCCGACCCGGACGTCGTCGGGATCGTGGTCACGGGCGCCGGCGACACCTTCTCGGCCGGTGCCGACCTGCGCGAGGAGTTGGCCGACGGCGGCCGCCGTCGCATGGAACTGTTCGCCCTCCTCTACGAGCGAATGACGCTGTGCCAACTTCCCACGGTCGCGGTGCTGGCCGGCCCGGCCGTCGGCGGGGGCGTGGAGGTGGCGGCCGCGTGTGACCTTCGCGTGGCCGAGCCCACGGCATGGGTCAGGTTCCCGGGTGCCATCGTCCGAGTGCCGGTCGGCACGGCGCGCACGATCGGGCTGGTCGGGTTGGGCACCGCCAAGGACTGGGTGCTGTCGTCTCGCGACGTGCGGCGAGGCGAACTGGTGGCGTCGGGGTTCGTGCAGCGGGCCGTGGGCAACGGAGAGGGAATGGCGGCCGCCCTGGAGTGGCTGGCCCAGGTGGCCAGTCGTGATCCGGACACGGTCGCCCTGCTCAAGCGCATGTTCAACGATTCTTCGGGACTGCGTGATCGCACCATGTTCGAAAACGATGCGTTGCGTGCCACGGCCGAGGCCGGACAACTCCCGCCCGGGCTCGACGTCGACCTGCCCCGCACCGTGCGGCCACGACGACGGTGATCGCGGAGAGCTCCCGCGACATCGAGTTGGCCTCGCGGCTGGCGGCGTCGCGGCCGCCCGTCCGGGTCGGAGCGCGACGCCGGCGTCTACGCTCGGAGGCATCGGCCAGTGGCCACGTCGGTGACAAAGGAGTCCCTCGTGCCTGACCCATCACATCCGGATCGCAACCTCGCGCTCGAGATCGTGCGGGTCACCGAGGCCGCCGCCCTGGCGTCGGCCCGCTGGCAGGGTCGCGGTGACAAGGAGTCGGGGGACCAGGCTGCCGTCGACGCCATGCGCAAGATGTTGTCCAGCGTCGACATGGACGGCGTCGTCGTGATCGGGGAGGGCGAGAAGGACGAGGCCCCGATGCTCTACAACGGCGAGCGTGTTGGTTCGGGTGCCCAGCCCGAAGTCGACATCGCCGTCGATCCGGTCGACGGGACCAAGCTCCTGGCCGAGGGGCGCCCCGGCGCCCTGGCGGTGTTGGCAGCCGCCCCGCGCGGAACCATGTTCGACCCGGGCCCGGCCGTCTACATGCACAAGGTGGTGGTGGGGGCCGAGGCTGCCGACGTCGTGGAACTGGACATGCCCATCCCGGAGATGCTGAAGAACATTGCAGCTGCGACCGGCAAGCGCGTCGAGGAGGTGTCGGTCATCATGCTCGATCGCCCCCGCCACGATGACTACATTCGCCAGATTCGCGAGGTGGGATCACGCCTCCAACTGATCAGTGACGGCGACGTCGCCGGGGGACTGCTCGCGGCCTGGTCCTCGCGCCAGGACGTGGACCTGCTCTACGGCATCGGCGGAACGCCGGAGGGTGTGTCGACCGCGTGTGGAGTCAGGGCACTCGACGGACGGATCCTGGGGCGACTGTGGGCTCGCAACGATCGCGAGTTGGCCGAACTGCGCAACCTCGGCTACGACCCCGACCGCATCCTGGACACGAACGACTTCGTCAGTTCGGACGACACCTTCTTCGCCTGCACCGGGATCACTGCTGCCGGCCTGCTCAAGGGGGTGGCCTTCGATCGCCATGGAGCCATCACGGAGTCACTCATGATGCGGGGCAAGTCCGGCACCGTCCGGGTCGTCGAGGCGCGCCATCGCCACAAGAAGTTGGCGACGTACACGGACGCGGGAGAGGACCCGGCAGGTGGCCTGCCCGGTGTCGGCTCGGGTGCGTGACACCCTCGGTTCCCGCCGATCCGATTGCCGTCGCCATCGGGCAGGCGCTCGTTCACCCGATGTTCACCAACGGGCGGTACACATCGGGCCACTTCTCCACGAGTGGTGCATGCGCCACGGCGCTCCGGGCATCCGGCACGTCGAGGCCACCGCCCTCGTCCCGCCACTGCCCGAGGGGCGACCATGCAACAGTCCACGACCACCGACGACGCTGTGGATGCGCCAACCATGACCGACACGTCACCTGACCAGCCGGCGACCGCGCTGCAACGCACGGGACCCGTCCCGTCGCGGCGCACGATCGACGATCCGATCATGGAGGCTGCTGACGTCGCCGTGCACTACGGCGACTTCACGGCGGTGCGTGACGTGAGCATGCAGATCCCGCGCAACGAGATCACTGCCTTGATCGGGCCGTCAGGGTGTGGCAAGTCGACCCTGCTGCGGTCCTTCAACCGGATGAACGACCTCGTGCCCAGCGCTCGGGTGGAGGGCAGGATCACGTACCGAGGGGTCGACATCTATGGGCCGGGAGTCGACCCGGTCGAGGTGCGCCGTCGAATCGGGATCGTGTTCCAGAAGCCCAACCCGTTCCCCAAGTCCATCTACGACAACGTGGCCTACGGTCCCCGCCTGATGGGCAAGGTCAAGAACCTCGACGACCTGGTGGAGGAGTCCCTGAGGGGCGCAGCCCTGTGGGACGAGGTCAAGGACAACCTCGACGAGTCGGGCCTGGCGCTGTCGGGCGGCCAGCAGCAGCGTCTGTGCATCGCCCGCACGATCGCCACGAAGCCCGACGTCATCCTGATGGACGAGCCGTGTTCGGCCCTGGACCCCATTGCGACGCTGCGCATCGAGGACCTGATGCGCGAGATGAAGGCGGACTACACCATCGTCATCGTCACGCACAACATGCAGCAGGCGTCGCGGGTGTCGGACTGGACCGCCTTCCTGTCGGTCGACGTCGACGACACGACCGGCATGCGCACCGGGGAACTCATCGAGTACGACCAGACCGAGACGTTGTTCACCGCCGCCAGCGACGAGCGCACCGAGGCCTACATCACCGGCCGCTTCGGCTGA
>DATFMD010000470.1:0-7271 GCA_035267125.1 Nitriliruptoraceae bacterium
GGCCAGAGCCGTGCTGGCCGACTGCGAGGAACTGCTCGCGATGTGCAACCGGGCCGTGAAGGCCGGCGTCAGGTCCGACCAGCCCGGCCACGTGGCCGTCCCACGCGCGTTGCTGTATCGCTACCTCAAGCGGGTGGTGGCGCACACCACCAACCTGCTGTCGGCGGTGGTGATGCCGGTGGACCGACTCGACTACTTCGACGAGACGGATGGTGACGACGAGCCCACGGGTTCCGGCGACTGACCGGCGCTGTCGATGCGCTGCCTGGCCAGCCGGCGTGCAGCCACCTCGGTGGACACACCGTCGGCATCGGCGGTGGCGAACACCGCGGCCAGCGTGTCGGCGATCCCCTTGGCGCGGTCACGGCACCGTTGCGGGGAGTGGCCCTGCGGATGCAGTTCGTCGCTGACTGCGATGACACCCCCGGCGTTGACCACGTAGTCCGGGGCGTAGAGGATGTCGCGGGCGGCAAGATCGTCCGCGACACCGGGGGCTGTCAACTGGTTGTTTGCGCCGCCACACACGATCTCGACGTGCAGGCCAGCGACCGTGTCGGGGTCCAGCACCCCGCCAAGTGCATTCGGCGACAGGATGTCGGCAGTCACGCCGACCACTTCGTCGACACCGACCGCGGTCGCACCGGCCGCCACCGCCGTCGCCACGGCGTGGTCGTCGACGTCGGCAACCGTGACCGTCGCACCCTGCTCCAGCAGGCTGGCGGCAAGGCGACCGCCCACCTTGCCCAGGCCCTGGACGACGACGTGGCGATCGGTCAGGTCATGGCTGCCCCACCGGTGCCGCGCGGCCGCCTTCATGCCGACCTCGACGCCGAACGCGGTGAGCACGCCCGAGTCACCCGATCCACCGGCTGCCGGGGACATGCCGGTGACCCAGCGGGTTTCTCGGCGGATCACCTCCATGTCGGCCGGTCCGGTCCCGACGTCGCACGCCGAGATGTAGCGTCCGCCCAGTGACGCGATCATCCGTCCGTAGGCCCGCAGGAGCGCCTCCGACCGCAAGGTCGCTGGGTCGCCGATGATCACTGCCTTGCCACCGCCGTGGTCCAGGCCCGCCATCGCATTCTTGAGCGACATGGCTTCCGACAGCGCCAGCACGTCGGCCAGGGCTGCGTCGTCGCTGTCGTAGGGCCGGAACCTGGTTCCTCCCAGGGCCGGGCCGAGCGCCGTGGAGTGGATCGCGATGATGCACCGCAGCCCGGCGTCGTCGTCGTTGCCGAACACCACCTGCTCGTGGCCCCGCATCTGGTCGAACACCTGCATGGCTGTTGCCTTCCTCCCCGGTCGGGGGACGGGACTGGTCGAGCGACTGGGCTGCGGCCCGGGATCGCCGGGCGCGGGCTCTCCTTGCAGGCTATGGGCGAACTGGCATGCCGTCGCCGCTAGGGTTCCGTTCGGTACCGCCCATCTGCCAGGCCGGCAGCGCACCGGGCCTCGACGTCCAGTCCGGGCACCGCCCGCCCACCGTGGAATCCAAGGAGACCGGCATGCAGCGAATGGGGAGGAACCTCGCCATCGTCATCGTCGTCGTGGCGGTCATCGTTGCGGGTGCCGGTCTCTACCTGCGCCCGATCGCCCCGGTCGCGACCGGGTACGCGGCCCAGATCACCTGTGGGGGAGCATTGGTGGCCGGCCGGTCGGTGGAATCTGCCAGTGCCGACCTGCCGTCCAATCCCCTGGTGCCGTTCCTGCGCATCTCCGCGTCCGAGGACAGCGTCACGACGTCCCTGCTGGGCCTGTGGGACTCGACGTCGTGGTACACGCCCGGTGTCGGCTGCACGTTGGCCGACGAGGACCCCGGCTTCGCGCCCGTGCTGCCCGCGCAGGCGACCCCCGTCGACCAACCCTGGCCCAGCGGCAACCTCGTTGATCTCCAGGTCGCCCGTGACGCCACCGGGGTCAACGGCGCAGCGCTGGACCTGGCGGTGGAGGCGGCATTCACCGAGGACGACCCGGACGGCCAGAAGAACACCCGTGCCGTGGTCGTCGTGCATGGAGGCCAGGTCGTCGCCGAGGAGTATGCGCCGGGCTTCGACGCCGACACGCCCCTGCTGGGATGGTCCATGGGCAAGTCGGTGGCCAATGCGATCGTCGGACGACTGGTCCACGATGGCCAGGTCGACCTCGACGCGGCCGGCCTTCGTCCCGAGTGGGCCAACGACGAGCGCTCGTCGATCCAACTCGACCAGTTGCTGCGGATGGAGTCGGGGCTGGCCTTCGACGAGTCCTACGACCCCAACACCGACGCCACGAACATGTTGTTCACCCCCGGGTCGACTGCGGACTTCGCCGCGGCCAAACCACTGGAGGCGAACCCGGGCACGTACTGGTCGTACTCGTCGGGCACGTCCAACATCGTGTGCGACGTCGCCCATCGGACATCCGGCATGGGCGTCGAGATGGCGCGAGAACTCGTGTTCGACCCGCTGGGCATGGACAGTGCGGTGATGGAGGCCGACGACAGCGGCGAATTGGTGTGCTCGTCGTTTCCGTATGCGACGGCGCGGGACTGGGCACGGTTCGGCCAGTGGTTCCTCCAGGCGGGGGTCTGGGATGGCGAACAACTGTTGCCGGAGGACTGGATCCCGTTCACGACCGATCCGGTGACACTGGACACCGAGAATCCCTACGGCGCGCACTGGTGGCTCAACACCGATGCCGACGGCACCGTGCGCATGCCCGACGTCCCGGGCGACGCCTACTGGGCAAGTGGCAACGAGGGCCAACAGGTGGTGGTCATCCCGTCGCTGGACACCGTGGTGGTGCGACTGGGGTTCACCAGTGACTTCGGCGGCGTCGACTGGGGTCTCGAGGACCTCATCAGTGGGGTGATGGACGGACTGCCTGCCGGCGTGCAGGTCGAGGTGCCGGCCGAGGAGGACGCCCCGGCCGAAGTCGTCACCGAGGGCCCGAGCCCGTCGGGAACGACCACCGCGACACCGTCTGGGACGCCGACTGCCTCGGCGAGTCCGGCCGGCTGACATCGACGCTGGGCGCCCGGGACTGGGCTCCCGGGACTGGGCGCTCGGAACTGGGCGCGGACCGGCTCAGGCCAGCGTCACGACGAGGGTGGCGATCCCGGCCACCAGGAATGCCACTGCCCCGACGCGCTGCATGGTGACCGGCGTGACGCGACTGCGCAGCCAGTTGCCGGCGGCCAGGCTCAGCACGGTCGCGGCGAAGAACCCCAGGGTGGCACCGATCCAGGTTCCCCACGCGCTCCTGGTCGTGGCCAGCACGGCAGTGGCCAGGCTCGACTTGTCACCCAACTCCGCCAGGAAGAACGCGGCCAGGAAGGCCAGCAACGATCCGGGTGGACCCCCAGCGTCGTCGTCGACGTCGGTCGACCACCACGTCCAGCCCGCGAACGCCAGGAACAGCACCCCGGACGCGATGCCCAGTGTCGTCGGCGAGGCGACGCTGGCCACCAGCGCACCCAGGCCCACGGCCAGTGCCTGCAGGAGCGCAATCGTTGCCAGCAAGCCCGCCAGCGTCGGGCCCAGTCGCCGACCCGATCCCATGGTCAGGACCACCAGCTGGGTCTTGTCGCCCAACTCGGCGACGAAGACCAACCCGAAGGCAGTGAGGACGGCCTCGACCATCATCGTCCCTGTTCGTGGTGCGGAGCCGCCATGCCGGTGTCGGCCAGGGGCACATGTCCGTGGTCGATCGATTGCCGCATGTCGCACCGCCTGGGCGGCCGATGCCCTTCGTCGCGACCGACCAGCCCTCGTCGAGCACCCTCGACACGAGCAGTTGGCGACCATGGACGGTGAGCCTGGCATTGTGATGGCCCCCGAGGACCCTCCTTCGTTCGAAGCCCTGGACACTCCGAACCACAGGCGGGTCCCCACCCGTTGTCAGCAAACTTCGTGGGCACGACAGCTAGTCGACGGAGTAGTTGGGTGCCTCGCGCGTGATGCGGATGTCGTGGGGGTGCGACTCGCGCAGGGCTGCCGCAGTGATGCGGTTGAACTGCGTCTTGGTCCGGAAGGTCACCATGTCGGGAGCGCCGCAGTACCCCATGGCCGACCGCAGGCCGCCGATGATCTGGTGCACGATGTCGGCCATCGGACCGCGGTAGGGCACCATCCCCTCGACACCCTCGGGCACCAGCTTGCCGCCGTCGGCGGAGTCCTGGAAGTAGCGGTCCGCCGAGGATGACTCGCCGGTCATCGCCCCCAGCGAGCCCATCCCGCGGTAGGTCTTGAAACGACGGCCCTCGCGCAGGATCTCTTCGCCCGGTGCCTCGTAGGTACCGGCCAGCATCGAGCCGACCATGGCGGTTCCGGCACCGGCGGCCAGCGCCTTGGCGACGTCGCCGGTCTGCTTGATGCCGCCGTCGGCGATCACCGGCACGCCGGACTCACCGGCGGCCTCGGCGGCCTCGAGCACAGCCGACAGCTGGGGCACGCCGACACCGGTGACCACCCGCGTGGTGCAGATGGACCCCGGCCCGATCCCGACCTTGACGGCATCGGCGCCACGCTCGACCAGGTCGTGGGTGCCGGTGGCCGTGGCCACGTTGCCGGCGACCACCTCGATGTCGAACTGGTCCTTGACCTTCACCAGCGCCTGCATGATTCCCTCGGAATGCCCGTGGGCGGAGTCGAGGACCAGTGCGTCGACGCCGGCCTCGACCAGCGCGTCGGTTCGGTCCATCAGGTCTGGTGACACGCCGATTGCGGCAGCAGCGCGCAGGCGGCCGTGGTGGTCCTTCGTGGCCTTCGGGTAGTCGATGGCCTTCTGGAGGTCCTTGATGGTGATCAGCCCCGCGAGTCGGTTGTCGCCGTCCACCAGGAGCAGCTTCTCGATGCGGTGTTCGCGCAGGGTCTCGCGGGCTTCCGACAGGTCCGTGCCGACGCGGGCGGTGACCAGGTTGGTGTCGGTCATGCGGTTGGTGACCGGTTGGGTGTAGTCGGTCTCGAATCGCAGGTCGCGGTTGGTGATGATGCCTGCCAGCGTGCCGTCGGGGTGCACAACCGGGACACCCGAGATCCGGTAGTGCGCCATCAGGTCCTCGGCGTCCTGCAACGTGGCCTGGGTGGTGACCGTGACCGGGTCGGTGATCGTGCCCGACTCCGAGCGCTTGACCTGGCGGACCATCCTGACCTGGGCGTCGATCGACTGGCGCTTGTGGATGACGCCGATGCCGCCCTGGCGGGCCAGCGCGATCGCCATGCGGGCCTCGGTGACGGTGTCCATGGCGGCGGACACGACCGGGATGGCGAGGCGGATCCCGGGGGTGAAGTGTGCAGCGGTGTCGACCTGGTCGGGCAGCACCGCCGAACGTCGGGGAACGAGGAGCACGTCGTCGTAGGAGAAGGCGGTGCCGATGACCTTGTTCACGTGCAGCCCTTCGTTGCAACCGATGTGCCGGCAGCGGATGTGACAATGCCGAGAGCGGCCCGGGTCGGTGGTGGTCCGACGTCGTGGAGCCAGGCTCTCGGCGTCCTGTGGGCAGGGTACGTGATGGCCCCGGCGTCGACGACGTCAGGAGGCCGGTCCACTACCGTGCTGGCCCGAACCTCCCACGGACGTGCCCATGACCGATTCCCCTGCCGACCCAGCCGACTCCACTTCTGCGTCGGGACTGGCCGAGCAGATGGCGGCGCGTCGTGCCAAGGCAGACGCCATGCGTGCCGCCGGCGTGGATCCGCACCCACCCGTGTGGGCGGTGACGCACAGCGTTGCGCAGGTCCGCGACCAGTGGGGTGACCTCGACGCGGGTGTCGAGACCGGCACCGAGGTCACCGTCGCCGGCCGCCTGGTGACGCGACGCGGCCAGGGCAAGTTGGCCTTCGGCGTCATCCGCGACGACGGCGACGACATCCAGTTGTTCGTCCAGGTCAACGCCCTGGGCGAGGACGGCATGGCCGTGTTCACCGACACCGCCGACGTCGGCGACTGGCTGGGCGTGACCGGTGAGGTGATGGCCACGCGCCGGGGCGAGCTGTCGATCAGACCCACACGGCTGGTGGTGCTCGGCAAGTCCCTGCGCCCGCTGCCGGACCAGTACTACGGACTGTCCGACATCGAGGTGAGGTCCCGCCAGCGCGAACTGGACCTGATCGTCAACGCCGACACCCGGCGCACCTTCGCACTGCGGTCCAGTGTCCTCAAGTCATTGCGTGACGAGATGGTCGACCGTGGCTTCGTCGAGGTCGAGACCCCGATGCTGCACCCCATTCCGGGCGGGGCTGCGGCCCGACCCTTCGTGACCCACCACAACACGCTGGACACCGACCTCTACCTGCGCATCGCGCCGGAGCTGTACCTCAAACGACTCGTCATCGGCGGCATGGCCCGGGTGTTCGAGGTCAACCGCAACTTCCGCAACGAGGGCATGAGCACGCGCCACAACCCCGAGTTCACCATGCTGGAGTCCTACCAGGCCTATGGCGACCACGAAGACGGGATGGAGCTGGCGGAGTCGTTGATCCGCCGGGCTGTCGTCGACGCCCTCGACACCGACCAGGTGACCTACCAGGGTCGGGAGGTGTCGCTGTCGACGCCGTTCGAGCGTCGTCCCATGCTCGACCTGGTGCGGCAGGCCTGTGGCGTCGACGTGGTCTACGACGACATCGAGCGCCTGCGCACCGTCTGCAACCTCAACGAGGTGGACTTCGAGGAAGCGTGGGGCCCGGGCAAGTTGGTCAACGAACTCTTCGAGGAGTTGGTCGAGCCGAGCCTGTGGGAGCCGATCTTCGTCACCGAGTACCCCGTCGAGATCTCGCCTCTGGCGCGGCGCCATCGCGACCCCGCCAAGCCCCACGTCACCGAACGCTTCGAGGTCTTCGTCACCGGGAGAGAGTTCGGCAACGGCTTTTCCGAGTTGACCGACCCCGACGACCAGCGGGCGCGATTCGAGTCGCAGGCGGCCGCTCACGAGGCCGGGGACGACGAGGCGATGGTGGTCGACCATGCCTACCTGCGGGCCATGGAACACGGCCTGCCCCCCACGGTCGGGCTCGGGCTCGGCGTCGACCGTCTCGTGATGCTGGTCGCAGACGCGGCCTCGATCCGCGACGTCATCCTCTTCCCCACCCTGCGCCCCGAAGCCTGACCCGCGCCCCGAAGCCGGCTGCCGTCGGCTGGTGTGCGCGTCGGGAACGGCATTTCGTCGTGAGCGCGCACGCTGCGTCGATCGGTCGCGGTGTCGGCGGTGGTGTGCGCGTCGGGGACGGCATTTCGTCGGGAGCGCGCACGCTGCGTCGGTCGGTCGCGGTGTCGGCGGTGGTGTGCGCGTCGGG
>DATFMD010000471.1:0-14941 GCA_035267125.1 Nitriliruptoraceae bacterium
TGCCGAGCCAGCACCTGCGGCCGGCGTCGAGGCAGCGGGGTCACCATCGGCCCCAGGGCCACCTTCGAGGTGGCCGCCGCCATGGCTGCCAGGGTGACCCAGGGGTCGGCAACCGGGACGTCGGCGCGGCCATGGGGGTCCATGCCATCCGGGTCGCGCCGATACAGGACGTGGTCCCACACGAAGACGCCGTCGTAGCCGGCCTGTTCCGCTGCCGCCGCCACCTCTGCGACCACGGTCGGGTTGGCCAGGGGGCCGAAGATTGGCAGGGTCAGGCCATGGCGCAGCGTCATGTGGTGCTCCCGAGGTCGCGGTGACGTCGCGCAGGGTAGGGGCGCGACGCGCCGCCTCGTCGTGCCGGCCACGGAGCCCGGGCGAGACCCAGGCAGGACCCCGTTGGCAACGCCGAGCCCCTGGGTGGCGCACCTGCGGCACGACAACGGGGCCCCGCCAGATGGCGAGGCCCCGTTGGTGGTGCGGTGTTCGACTCAGTTCATCGCAGCGAACTGGAACTCGGTGAGCTCGTCGTTGATGCGGTTGTCCTCGCCGTACTCCAGGATGGCGAAGCTGGCCTCGGTCGGCTCCCCAGCGTCGGAGAACTCGTAGGGACCACCAACACCGTCGTAGTCGATGTCGGTACCGGCTTCGATCAGCTCGAGGCAGCCTGCGATGTCGGTGCACTTCTCACCGTCGCGGGTCACGCCGTTGATCTCGGCGCCCACGGCGACCGGGTCATCGGTGCCGGCAACGGCTGCTGCCAGGGCGGTGATGACGACCGCGTCGTAGGTCTCTGCGGAGTAGCTGAAGTCGACCAGTTCGGGGTCGACCTCGAGGAGGCGGTCACGGAAGTCCTGGGCCGTTTCTGCCGACGGCAGGGTGCCACGGACGCCAGCGAGCACGCCGGGTGCGTCGTCGAAGTTCTCACCCATCGAGTTGCCGATGTTGCCATCGGTGAACCAGTAGGGGATGCCCGACTGCGGACCGACCTGTGCCTCGATGAGGCCCTTGACCAACTGCTCGGTCTCGGCGAACGCGATCACCAGGATGGTGTCCGGAGCTGCCTGGACGACCTGCTGGACCTCGGCTGCGAACTCAGTCGCGGACGGGTCGTAGGTGATCGGCGTGACGGTTGCACCAGCCTCTTCCAGCGGGCCGAGGGTGAAGTCGCGCAGACCCTCACCGTAGGAGTCCTGGCGGACCAGCATGACCACGTTCTGGCCACCGTCGGCCAGGATGTTGTCAGCCAGGATGCGACCCTGGAGGACGTCGGACGGCGCGGTGCGGAAGTACAGCCCGTTGTCGTCGTAGTCGGTGAAGGTCGGCGACGTGTTGGCCGGCGAGAAGTGGATGACGTTGGCGCCGGTGATCTTGTCGATCACGGTCAGCGACACACCCGACGACGCAGCGCCGACGATGGCGTCGGTGCCAGCGGCGAGGTGCTCGTCCACGGTCTGGTTGGCGATGTCGGTGTTGGTGTCACCGGAGTCGCCCTGGGTCAGCTCGACGTCGGCGCCCAGGATGCCGCCGGCCTCGTTGAGTTCCTGGACGGCCAACTCTGCGGCCGCGAACTCGGGGGGTCCGAGGAAGGCGAGGTCTCCGGTCTCGGGCAGCAGGGTCCCGATGTGCAGGACGCCGTCGGCAGATGCCGAGGCCTCACCGCCGGCTTCGGTCTCCGACTCCATCTCGGATTCCATGTCGGATTCCATCTCGGAGGCGTCCGACTCCATCTCGGAGGCCTCGGTCGCGGCCTCGCTCGCGACGTCGCTCTCGGTGTCGTCACCGTCGTCACCGCCACAGGCGGAGAGGATGAGTGCGGCGGTGCCGAGGACGGCAACAGCGCGCATGCGTGAATTCCTGTGCATTGTCTTCCTTTGTCGTCTGGGTCGCCAGGTGTGGCGGACGGCTTCCTATTATAGGTGTAGTTGGTTGCAGGTCCAGCCAGCTCGAGTTGATTGAGCCTGCAAGCACTCCCACCCCCCCAATAGTGGCCGATATCGCCACTTTTGTCGGCGTGCGTTTCCGCAACGTGGCCGCATTGATCGTCGTTGGGGTCGGTCATTGGCCGATCGGACGGGTTCGACTCGCTAGAGTGCGCGACGGCCCACAACGGATCCTGGGAGGAACATGGACGTGCACGTACGCAGAGCATGGGAGGCCGGGCGCTCCGGACGCGGGATGCTGGCACTCCTGGCGCTCCTGCTGTCCACGCTGGTCCTCACCATCGGTTCGCCAGCGCTTGCCCAGGAGGACGAGGGGCCCGAGGTCGGTTTCCAGGGCACCATCACCAGGCAGCTGGACGAGGGTGGCACTGAACCGGTCGAGGGCGTCGTGATCGCCGTGTCGGATGCCGATGGTGCCGAGATCGGCGAAGCCACCACCGACGCCGAGGGCCGGTGGGTGATCGGCGTGCCCGAGTCCGGCAGCTACACGGTGGCCATCGACCCCGCCAGCCTGCCCGAGGGCGTGACGCTGCGGGATCCCGACACGACGAGCCGTGAGGTCACCGCCAACCCCGGGCAGGTCGGGTTCGTGCTGTTTCCGACGGGCGACGGCTCCAACGTCGTCGACACCAGCACCGACCTGCGACTCGTGTTGCAGTTGTTCGTCGAGGGCTTGCAGCTGGGTCTGCTGATCGCGATGATGGCGATCGGGCTGTCACTGGTCTTCGGCACGACCGGCCTGGTGAACTTCGCCCACGGCGAGATCATCACGCTCGGTGCCGTCGTCGCCTGGTTCTTCAACGTCACGCTCGGGCTGCACCTCGTGATCGCAGCGGTGATCTCGATCGTGGCGGTGGCGACCGTGTCGGCCATGATGGACTTGTTCATCTTCCGGAAACTGCGCCAGCGCGGCATCGGACTGATCGCCCAACTCGTCATCACGATCGGGTTGTCGTTGTTCCTGCGCTACCTGATCCTGGCGATGTTCGGCGGTGACCCCCGTTCCTATGGCAACTACGCCATCCAGCGCGGGACGTCCTACGGCCCCATCACCCTGTCGCCCAAGGCGATCTGGACCATGGTCATCTCGATCGTCGTGCTGGTCCTGGTGGGGCTGATGCTCCAGCGCACCCGGCTGGGTCGCGCCATGCGCGCGGTCTCCGACAACGTCGATCTCGCCGAGTCGTCAGGCATCGACGTCCAGCGCGTGATCCTCTACGTCTGGGCGATTGGCGGTGGGCTGGCGGCCTTCGGCGGGATCCTGTGGGGCGTCAACGAGTCGGTCAGCTGGATCATGGGCTTCCGACTGCTCCTGCCGATCTTCGCCGGCATGATCCTCGGCGGCATCGGCACCGCGTACGGCGCCCTGGTCGGCAGCCTGGTGGTCGGTGTCTTCATCCAGATGTCGACCCTGATCATCCCGTCCGAGCTCAAGAACGCGGGCGCGATGGTCATCCTCATCCTCATCCTGGTGTTCCGACCACAGGGCATCCTGGGCCGCAGCGAACGGATTGGTTGAACAATGGATTGGTCAAGCATCTTCACGAACGCCATCCTGGCCGGCATCTCGCGCGAGGCGGCCGTGTTCGCCATCGCCGCCGTCGGCCTGAACATCCACTTCGGCTACACCGGGCTGCTGAACTTCGGCCAGGTCGGGTTCATGGCCGTGGGCGCCTACGGCGTCGGCATCTCGATCACGCAGTACAACGCACCACCGTGGCTGGCCTTCATCATCGGGCTGCTCGCGGCCGTCGTGTTGGCCCTCCTGCTGGGTGTGCCCACGCTGCGCCTGCGAGCCGACTACCTGGCCATCGTCACGATCGCGGCATCCGAGATCATCAGACTCACGTTCAGATCCGTGGCACTGAGCGACTGGTCCGGTGGTTCCAACGGGATCAGCGGCTGGGCGGACGGGTTCTACACCTTCAGTCCCTTCGACCCATCGCTGAGATACGGCATCGGGACCATCAAGGTGTTCGGCAACCAGGCCTGGATCATCGTGCTGGGGTGGTCGCTGGCGATCATCGTGACCATCATCACGTGGTTGCTGATGCGCAGCCCGTGGGGCCGCGTCCTCAAGGCCATCCGTGAGGACGAGGACGCTGTCCGCGCCCTGGGCAAGAATGCCTACTTCTACAAGATGCAGAGCCTGGTGTTGGGTGGCGTGTTCGGTGGCCTTGCCGGCATCGTGTTGTCCGTGGGACAGTCGACCGTGCAGCCCGACGCGTACTCGCCACCGGTGACGTTCTTCATCTGGACGGCGCTCATCCTGGGTGGCGTCGGCAGGATCTGGTCACCGATCTTCGGGTCGATCGCCTTCTGGATGATCCTGTCCCTGTCCAACAACCTGCTCGACGGACTGGTCAACGTGGGCCTGCTGCCGTCGGCCATCACGGCGGGCGTCCGTGGTGGCGCCGTCCGGTTCATCCTGGTGGGCCTGGGCCTGGCGTTGCTCATGGTGTTCAGACCGCAAGGCATGTTCGGTGACCGCAACGAGATGATGTTGGAAGACCGATGAGCGAATCCACGATGGACACGATCGCCCCGCGCCAGGACGTCGCCGAGGTCGACCCGCAGCCCGGGTCGACCAAGCCCGACCCGATCCTGACGGTCGACACGATGGTGCGACGTTTCGGCGGCCTCGTGGCGGTCGACGTCGACCACCTCGAGGTCCAGCGCAACTGGATCACTGCGTTGATCGGGCCCAACGGCGCCGGCAAGACCACCTTCTTCAACCTCCTGACGGGCTTCGACAAGCCGAGTTCGGGTGTGGTGGAGTTCAACGGTGACAAGCTGCCCGAGAAGGTGTCGCCGGAGAAGTTGGCGAACGACGGCATGGTGCGCACGTTCCAGCTCACCAAGTCGCTGACCCGCCTGAGCGTGATCGAGAACATGCGCCTGGGTGCGCAGGGCCAACTGGGGGAGCGGTTCCTGCCGGCACTGTTCAAGCCCGCCTGGTCCGACCAGGAGGACGAGATCACCACGCGTGCGGACGAGTTGCTCGAGCGGTTCAACATGACCCACATGCGCGAGGAGTTCGCCGGCACGCTGTCAGGCGGCCAGCGCAAGCTGCTCGAGATGGCGCGGTCGCTGATGACCCATCCCACGCTGGTCATGCTGGACGAGCCGATGGCCGGCGTGAACCCGGCCCTCACCCAGACGCTGCTCGAGCACGTCAAGGACCTGCGCGACCAGGGCATGACGGTCATCTTCGTCGAACACGACATGGACGTCGTCCACGAGATCGCCGACTGGGTGGTCGTCATGGCCGAGGGCAGGATCATCGCCGAGGGCACACCCAAGGCGATCTCGAAGAACAAGGCCGTGGTCGATGCCTATCTCGGCAGCCACCATGGCGACGACCTCGAGTTCGACGCCGAGGGCAACCCGATCTACGAGAAGCACCGGGCGACTGCCGAGGAAGCCGAGATCGCGGCCAAGGTGGATGCGGAACTGGATGCCGAGGAGCGAGCCAAGCGCGAGGCCGCGCGGCGTGGGCAGGCGGCACAACAGGATGCGGGCAATCCCGACGACGACGGAGCGACGGCATGACCGACATGGAGACCGTGGCCGGCGGCGACGCACGGCCGGACAGCCCTGTCATCATCAAGGTGGACGACATCACCGCGGGCTACGTGCCCGAGGTCGACATCCTCACCGGCTGTGAACTGACCCTGCACGAGGGCGAGATCGTTGGCATCGTCGGGCCCAACGGGGCCGGCAAGTCGACCCTGCTCAAGGCGCTGTTCGGGTTGATCCCGATCCGGTCGGGCACCGTCACCTATCGCGACACCGACATCGGGGCCAAGCCCGCCCACGAGCTGGTCGAGATGGGGATTGGATTCGTGCCCCAGACCGAGAACGTCTTTCCGAGCCTGACCATCCGCGAGAACCTGCAGATGGGGTGCTACCTCGACCAGTCCAAGTTCGATCGGCGCCTCGACGAAATGGTCGACACGTTCCCACGACTCGGTGAGCGCATCGACCAGCGTGCAGGTGCCCTGTCGGGCGGTGAGCGCCAGATGTTGGCCATGAGTCGCGCCCTGATGATGGAGCCCGAGGTGCTGTTGATGGACGAGCCGTCGGCCGGGCTGTCGCCCGACCTGCAGGACGGCGTGTTCATCAACGCCAAGAAGATCAACGCGGCCGGCGTGTCGATCATCATGGTCGAGCAGAACGCCCGTCGGTGCCTGCAGATCTGTGACCGCGGGTACGTCCTGGACCAGGGTCGCAACGCCTACACCGGACCCGGCAAGGCGCTGCTCGACGACCCCAAGGTCATCGAGCTGTACCTGGGGACACTGGGTCGGGCCGAGTAGGGCTGCTCGCAGCGCCAGCGCTGCGCACATGACGACGGGCCGGGTCACGTGACCCGGCCCGCGGCAATGAGGTTGCCACTGTTGTCAGGCGGCGGCCTCTTCCGGGTTGGCGTGTTCGTGGAGTGCCGCTTCGAGCAGTTCCTCGGCGCGGTCGGGGCCACCCTTGACCACGGCCGCCATCTCGCCGTGCAGCATGCGCCGAGCGGTGCGATGGATGCGTCGTTCGGCGGGAGACAGGCCCTTTCGCGCGAGCTTGTGGGTCAGGTCGCGCACGACCATTGCCAGTTGCATGGCGTCGCCGGAGCGCATGCGTGCCTGGTTGCGCTTGAGACGTCGTGACCAGTGCCCCTTCTGGGGGCTCGGGTCGTCGCGCAGCACTGCCAGCACGTCGTCGAGGTGGTCGCGTGACATGCACGGCCGGATGCCGATGTCCTCGATCTGCGACACCGGCACCTTCACGGTGAGGTCGTTGATCGGTGACTGCAGCACCACGTACTGGACTTGCTCACCCCCGAATGTCCGTTGCTCCAGGTCTTCGACTCTTGCGGCCCCGTGGTGGGGATGGATGACGGTGTCTCCGACGGTGAGTGACAAGCGCTCGCTCCTCGTGATGGCCAGTGTGGTGCCGAGGGCCGTGCAGCGGACCCTCGGGCAGGCAGTCGTCGACGTGGCGACCTGCCGCGTGCACGTGGTCGCCGAGGACCACGTGTTCGGACACAACCCGACGCGACACTGGTGGGTGTGGATCGCGGGGGCGTGGCGTTTCCGAACCTGACAACGCACCTTGGCACGCCGCCGGACACTGGCCGATGGTACCCGGTGCTGGACGGTCACGTCTGTCATCCGCCAAGTCCCGTGCAACGCCCGCTGCCACGTCTTGGGGGCCTGGCCAGCACGGAAGCGGACTGGCGCCGGGGCTCAGCCCTCCATCAGGCGACGCTTCTGGTGGGCGAACTCCTCGTCGGTGAGGCTGCCAGCCGCGTGCAGGGCCGCCAGCGACTCGAGTTGGGCGGCCACGTCTCGCGGAGACTGGGAATTGATGTGCGAGCCCTCGTTGCCCTTGCGGTCCAGAGCGATCATGCGGTCTTCCCGGGCCCGGTAGATCTGGGACTGGAACCGCTCGGGTTCGGGGATGTCGGTCAGGCGGGACTGGCCCATGGAACCAGCCGACTCGACCAGCACGTCGCCGTAGCGCAGCATGCGCTCGATGGCCCGCTGGTTGAACAGGACGTTGTTGATGCTCTCGAGTGGGATCTCGGTGCCACCTCGAGCCACCGCACCCCGGCGGACGATGATGCGTTCGGTCGTGAGCACATAGTGCGTGAACCAGAATTCGACCACCTTCCGGAACGTGAAGATCACCACGACGACCAGCGCAACCAGCCAGATCCACATCGTGATGGACCAGTCCCGCGACGTCGCGAACCACGTGGCCAGGCCCGCCAGGATCGCGACAGCGATCGTGACCAGGATGGGTGTGAGCAGCACCTTCCAGTGTGGGCGGAAGTCGCGAAGGACCTCCTCGTCGTCGGTGAGCAGGTCGGCGTCGTAGGCCATGGCAGTCCTCCTGGGAGCGCGGTGCCCATCATGCCATCACCGCGGGGGCGGTGCCGTGAATTCATGGTGTCCCGAATGATCCGAGAGTGCTGACCGTGGATGATGGTGTTCCTGATGGCCGCTTCGAGTGACGTGGGAGGTGAGTCGGAAACGCTCTGTTGCGGGCCGCGTCTCCCCAATTGCACGGGTGTTGCCAGAGAGGTTTGTTCGCCGCCCATAGCACGAATTTCGGCGATGTCCAGCCCCTTGACGACAGGTGTGCGCCCTTACCACAGACGTGGTCGATATCCAAGCATTTCCGACCGAAGACTGGACAGGCCCGGGGGGGCCTGGGCTAGTGTTCTGGGTGTTGGAAGTGGCAACACGACCGACACCGCGAGACCCGCGCAGGGTGCCTCGCAACCGGTGATCGAACCAACCGGCCTCGCCGGGCGGAACGGTCACCAACAACCGGACTCCACTGCGCTGGAGGGTGGTTGGCCGAACGACACGACTGGGGTGAAACCCAGGAGCGTCGGGAGGCACGGTCGGGCTCACTGTGGGAGCCGATCGGCGAACGGACCTTCGGGTCCGGACGCGGATCGAAAGGCCCACGCCCAGCGACCTTCGGGTCAACGGGGAGCGCGATCGCGGCGATGCCAAGCTGTGGGTTGGCTCGCTCCCTTCTGGGGAGCTTGAGACGACACACACGAAGCCGTCGCTGCAGGAGCCCCGGAATCGCTGAGACGCGCCGGGGCTCCACCCTATTGTGCGGGCATCCGGTCCGGCGTGACCCTGTGTCCCCTCGAGTCCGGGCTGTCGTGTGGTCCGGCTGTCGTGTGGTCCGGTGGTGCTGGACTCACCGCGCTGGTCAGGTGCCCCGGTCACTGGTCAGGTGCCCCGGTCAGCCGACCACGATCGTGATGGTGTGCAGGACGAGACCGACCAGGCCGCCGACGACGGTCCCGTTGATGCGCACGAACTGCAGGTCGCGGCCCAGCCACAGCTCGAGGCGATCGCTGGTCTCGTCGGGATCCCATCGATCGACCGTGGCTGCCACCAGGGACGCAATCTCGATGCGCGATTCGCGTGCGACCGCGGGAGCCGCGGCCGCCACCCAGTCGTTGATGCTGGCGCGGACGGCCTCGTCGTGCTGGAGGCGGTCGGCCAACGCCTCCAGCCGCTGCTGCAGGGTGCGTCGCAGTTGCGAGTCCGGGTCCTGTGCCGACTGGCGCAGCGACGCGGCGACGTCCTCCCAGGTCTGGCTGGCCCATGCCGCCACCACGGGGTTGCCGTCCAGCCCCCGCAGCCGCTGGCGCAGCGAGTCGGCCACCGCCTCGTCCGACTGCAGTGCAGTTGCCAGGTCCTGCAGGCGGGTGTCGATGACATGGCGAAGTGGATGATCGACGTCCCGGGCGACCTCGGTGAGGAAACTCGTGAGCCCGGCAGCGGCACGGTCGAAGACGAGGTCGTCGAGTGCTGGCGGGACCCAGCGTGGCGACTCCTCGTAGAGGCGCCGCCGCAGCACGGCCTCGTTGTCGGCGATGGCCGAGCGCACGCCCAGCAGTGCGCTCGTGAGCACCTCGTTGTGGTGCCCGTCGCTGATGGCCGCCTCGAGGCCCCGACCCGCCAGATGGACCGTTTCTCGTCGATCCAGCGTGCGGACTGCCGCGTCGACGAAGCCGGCTCCGACCCGGTCGGCATCGAGATCGTCCACGAACGTCACGACCACCTCGGCCAGGCGTCGGGCGGCCTGGGCGGCGTTGTCGCCCGTGGCCAGCCAGGTGCCCGCCCGCGCGGCCAGGTCGGCCGACTCGAGCCGATCGGCAAGATCGTCCGGGTCGAGGAAGTTGTCGGCGACGAAGGTGGCGAGGTTGGCACCCAGTCCGTCCTTGGAACGGGGGATGACCGCGGTGTGCGGAATCGGCAGCCCCAGCGGGTGACGGAACAACGCGACCACGGCGAACCAGTCGGCGATGCCGCCCACCATCGCAGCCTCGGCCGTGGCGCGCAGGAACCCGACCCAGGCGGCATCGCCCATGAAGAGGGTGGCGACGAAGACCCCGGTCACGCCGGCCAGCAACAGGGTCGCGCGGCGTCGGGCACTGACCAGGCCGGCACGACGGCGCTCGTCGCCGGCTTGCTCGGGCATGCGGCCTCCGTGACGTGTGGTGGGAGTTGGGTGGGGGTCGTGTGGGAGGTGCGGTGGGTCATGCCAGTGTGCCGGCCATGCGTCCCGGTCGCGGACACTCGTCGTGGACGATGGTGTTCGAACAGCAGACCGAGCCGAGTTCGGCGGTTATCGTGCATTGCCAGCCCCCGGACAGGAAGGCCGTTGCGTGCCCAAGGTCTTCTCGATCGTGCTCGCCGGTGGCAAGGGTTCCCGGTTGATGCCGCTGACCCATGACCGCGCCAAGCCGGCCGTGCCGTTCGGGGGCCAGTACCGGCTGATCGACTTCTCCCTTTCCAATCTCGTCAACGCGGGATTTCGTCGCATTGCCGTACTCACGCAGTACAAGAGCCACAGCCTCGACCGCCACATCTCGGTGACGTGGCGCATGTCGCCGCTGACGGGGTCCTACGTGACCCCGGTGCCTGCCCAGATGCGCGTGGGGCCCCACTGGTTCTCGGGTTCCGCCGACGCCATCTTCCAGAACCTCAACCTGATCCGTGACGAGCGGCCCGACTACGTCATGGTGTTCGGGGCCGACAACATCTATCGGGTCGACCCCCGCCAGATCCTCGATGCCCACATCGCCTCGGGTGCCGGGGTGACGGTGATGGGCATCCGCGTGCCGATCGGCGACGCCAGTGCGTTCGGCGTCATCGAGACGGGCGCCGACGACCCGACCCGCATCACGGCGTTTCGCGAGAAGCCGGACGACCCGGTCGGGCTGGCTGATTCCCCCGACGAGGTCTTCGCCTCGATGGGCAACTACATCTTCTCGACCGAGACCCTCGTGCGGGCCGTCACCCAGGATGCGGACCGTGACGACTCGGCCCACGACATGGGCGGCAACATCGTGATCGACCTCGTCGAGGCCGGCGACGCCGCCGTCTACGACTTCTCCCGCCACGTCGTGCCGGGCGAGACCGCCAGGGAGCATGCCTACTGGCGCGATGTGGGCACGATCGACGCCTACTGGGAGGCCACGATGGACCTGATCGAGATCGATCCCGTGTTCAATCTCTACAACGACCAGTGGCCGATCTTGACCTGGCAACCACCCCGGCCGCCCGCGAAGTTCGTCCACGACGAGGACGGGCGGCGTGGGGGAGCGACATCGTCGATGGTGTCGCAGGGCGTGGTCGTGTCGGGGGGAGTTGTGCGACGCTCGGTGCTGTCACCGGGTGTCAGGTTGCACTCCTACAGCGACGTCGAGGATTCCGTGGTGTTCAACGATGCCGACATCGGCCGCAACGCGGTGGTGCGTCGCGCCATCCTGGACAAGGACGTCGTGGTGGAACCGGGGGCCAGCGTCGGTGTCGACCCCGAGCGAGATCGTGAACGCTTCACGATCTCGGATGCAGGCATCGTCGTGGTTCCCAAGGGCACGCGGGTGACGTCATGAGCGCCTCGACGCCGCACGTCGGCCTGTTCACCCGCGAGTATCCGCCCGACGTGTACGGCGGCGCCGGCGTACACGTGGAGGAACTGGCACGCGAGTTGTCGCGACTGACCACGGTCAGTGTCGACTGCTGGGGCCAGCCGCGGCCGCCGGGTGGTCCCGACGACCCCATCGTGCGCGCCCACGAGGGCTGGGATGCCCTCGACGGCGAGGCACCGGAGGTGGCAGCGCTGCAGACCATGGCCATCAACCTCGCCATGACTGCCGCCAGCGCCGACCTCGACATCGTGCACAGCCACACCTGGTACGCAAACCTCGGCGGGCACCTGGCCGCGATGGCCCGATCCATTCCCCACGTGGTCACCACCCACAGCCTCGAGCCACTGCGGCCATGGAAGGCCGAACAGCTCGGTGGTGGCTATGCCCTGTCCAGTTGGTGTGAGCGCATGGGAATCGAGGGTGCGGACGCGATCATCGCGGTCTCGGCGGGGATGCGTGACGACGTGCTGGCCTGCTACCCCGACGTGGACGCTGATCGCGTGGTCGTGATCCACAACGGCATCGACACCGAGATCCACGCTCCCGACACCGACACCGACGTGCTGGCGGCCCACGACCTCGACCCCGATGCGCCGATGGTGACCTTCGTGGGCAGGATCACGCGCCAGAAGGGATTGCCCCACCTGTTGGACGCGGTCGCACACCTGGACCCGGGCGTCCAGGTGGTGCTGTGCGCGGGGGCGCCCGACACGCCTGCGATCGGGACGGAGGTCGCCGAGGCGGTCGAACGTCTCCAACGGGGGCGGGGCAACGTGACCTGGATCTCAGAGATGCTGCCCAAGCCCCAGGTCGTCCAGTTGCTCACCCACTCGGACGTGTTCGTGTGCCCCTCCATCTACGAGCCGATGGGCATCGTCAACCTCGAGGCCATGGCCTGCGAGACCGCAGTCGTGGCCTCGGCCGTGGGCGGCATTCCCGAGGTCGTCGTGGACGGCGAATGCGGCGTGCTGGTGCACTTCGAGGCCGGCGACGACGACTGGGGCAGCCCACGTGACCCGGAGGGCTTCGCCCGCGACCTGGCGAGCGCGATCTCGTCGTTGGTCGACGACCCTGCCCGTGCCAGGGACATGGGCGTGGCCGGACGGCAACGGGCCATCGAGTCATTCAGCTGGTCGGCGATCGCCCAGCAGACCCTGGACCTGTACACGTCGTTGGTCTGATGTCGTTGCCACCCGGGACGTGATGGAGACCACGACCGCGCCCGGCCCAGCAGGGTGTGGCCAACCAGTCACTCCCGGGCGCGCTCGCTGATCGCCCGGGCCAGGTCACGATGGGCCTGGGAGCGCAGTGGCCACACGGCGTGCCACCAGGAAATCCCCCCGAGTCCACGAGGCGCGCACACGAGGCGGATCCCCACGGTCGTGGTGCCGGCATCACTCGGGCGGGTGCGCACCTCGAGCCACAGTCGTGCCGGAATCGGGGCACGCGCGGACAGCAGGACGTCCCCGTGGGTGCCTGCCGAAGCCTGCTCCCATTGGCGCGGGGCGGGTTCGTCACCGGATTCGGTGTCGGATTCGGTGTCGGGTTCTGTGCCGGTGACCAGTGTCCCGATCGAGGACGCGGGCACGCTGGGCAGCCGGTCGAGTCCCACGGCACCGCCCACCAGGTCGCGTGCGGCCGCCAGGACACGTTCGGCCGGTGCGTCGACGCGGACCTGTGTGTCGTCGGTGAACAGGAGCTCACCCGACCAGTCCGGGTCGTTGGGCATGGGGGCAGCGGGGGCCTCCAGCGGATCCACGTCGCTCCAGGCCAGGTCGACGATGCCCTGGTGGTCGTGGTCGATGGCATCGAGGACTGCCTGTTCGTACGACAGCAGTCCGCCGGACGGCCGTGGGATCACCTCGTCGATGTCGTGGTCGACCATGATCGCGTCGCATTCCAGTGACTCGATCAGTGGACGCGCAAGGCCCGGTGGGATCGGGGTCACCAGGCCGACCCATCGACTCGCCAGGGTCGGCGTCAAGGGTCGGAGCACGACGCGGTGTCGTCGCCCCAGGCCGGCCACGCGGGCATACGTCGACATCATGTCGCCATAGGTCATCACGTCGGGCGATCCGATGTCCCATGCACGATCGGTTGGGATCGGGGCCGTGGCCGCCTCGACGAGGTAGTGCAGGGCATCCACGATCGCGATCGGCTGGATGCGGTTGTGGACCCAGCGAGGCGTGGTCATGACGGGCAGGCGCTCGGTGAGGTGGCGGATCAGTTCGAAGGATGCGGAGCCCGACCCGATCACGACCCCGGCCTGCAGCACGACTGTCGGAACCGGGCCGGCCATCAGGATCCGACCGACCTCGATGCGCGACGCCAGGTGGGTGGACCAGTTGTCGTCGTCGCGAGGATGCAGGCCGGAGAGGTAGACGATGCGGTCCACCTCCGCGGCGGTGGTCGCCTCGACGATGTTGTGGGCGTTGGCGGCCTCTTCGCTGGCGAAGTCCTCGGAGCCGCCCATCGAGTGCACGAGGTTGTAGAACACGTCGATCCCGGTGGCCGCCGAGGTCAGGGAGTCGACGTCGCCGAGGTCACCCTGGACCACCTCGACCTGGTCGGCCCAGGCGACCCCGTCGAGCTTGGCCGGCGTGCGGGCCAGCACACGGACGTCGTGGCCGGCCGCAAGCAGGTGCGGAACGAGTCGCCCACCGATGTAGCCGGTGGCACCGGTGACGAGGCAGTGCTGACGGGTCATGGCGGTCCTCGATGGTCCGACGGCGTGCTCGGATGCGCCCGGGTGCAGGCGTGGTGGTCGCGCGAGGGCGTGGGGCAAACCCTACAGTCGTGTCGCCACCGGCGAGGTCGCCGGGTGTCGCCCAGGAGGGGATCGTGGCACCAGCCGCAGGCAATGACAGCCAGGCCAACCGCGCACTCGCAGCGCTGGAGTCGGCTGCGATCGACCATGCGGTGACCCGGCACGGGCGCGTGGGATCGCTCGAGGAAGCGGCCGCGGCGCGCGGCATTCCTCCTCGGGACCTGGTCAAGACCATGGTCGTCAGGGTCAGCGAGGATGACCACCGGTTCGTGCTCGTGCCCGGTGACCGCAGCATCGACTGGGCACGGCTGCGTGCGGTGGTTGGCGTGACGCGGATGACGATGGCCGACCAAACGACGGCCAGCAACCTGACCGGATACGAGCGCGGCACCATCACCCCGTTCGGATCGACCACCGAGTTGCCCGTGATCGTCGACGCATCCGTTCGTGGCCGCACGATCTCGATCGGCATGGGGGAGCACGGTGCCGGGGTCACGGTCCGGGCTGACGACCTGATTGATGCGCTGGGCGCCACGGTTGCCGACATCTCGGCATAGGGCGGCGTCAGCGTCGTGGTGTGCGCGTGTGGGACGGGATGTCGTCGTGTGTGCGCACGCTGGGGCGGCATGACAGGTGGTGTGCGCGTGTGGGACGGGATGTCGTCGTATGTGCGCACGCTGGGCGCGTCCACCGGACTTCGTCGGATCAGATGGGCGTTGCTGTGACTGGTGGCAACGCGCCGGAGCCTGATGACGTGCCCGCAAGACGATG